>URDV01000160.1 GCA_900546605.1 uncultured Prevotella sp. | reverse complement strand
GCTTGGCAAACTTACCTGTTAACCCGTTAACTTGTCAACTTGTTTACTAATTCCGCCAACGCGTTTTTACATGGAAAGTGCATTGTCGCGATGCAGATGTAAAAATAATTTTGAACACCTATTTATGCTTTGATGGCTTTATTCAGCTGGTACTTGATGGGCCACCACACAGAGGCAAAGCCTACCACGATAACAGTGGCAAGGACCAATAGCACATCGCTTGGGTGGATGCTCACGGGGTAGGCATCGATAATGAAGTTGCTATTGGCTCCACCCATTTTAATAAGGCCGAAGCTTTGTTGCAGCCAACAGAGTGCTAAGCCCAATAATGTGCCTATGGCAGCTCCTAACAATGCAATAAAGCGTCCCTCATAAAGGAATATGCGGAACACAAGCCGACGTGATGCGCCTAAGTGGTGTAACGTGGCCACATCGTGTTGCTTGTCGATGATGAGCATTGACACCGACCCAATAATGTTGAAGCAAGCTACTAATAAAATGAAGGTGAGGAAGAAGTAGGCCATGGTTTTTTCAATGTTCATGACATTGAACACCTCTTGCTGTTGTTCTAACTGATTCATTACGCGGAACCGTGTGCCACCTATTTGTTGCATTTGCTCTTTTACGCGGTCAATGTTGGCATGGGGGTGTAGGCTTACTTCCATGCCTGTAATGCATCCTGGCTGCTCAAATAGGCCTTGCGCAAATGTGAGCGAGGTGATGAGGTAGTTTTCATCATATTTGCGTTGGTTCACGTTGAAGCATACTTTAGGCGACGTTAAGTCATCGGCATTGAAGCTTTCGCCAGGGTTGGCTAAATTGACGCGTTCGCCTTTGCGGGGTGCACATATTTGTAATGTGCCATAGTCTATGCCTCCCATGGTGGAGGCTAAGCCTATGCCAGGAATGCCATAGTTGAGTGTGCCACGGTGTAGCTGGTAAGAGCCTGTGCCGTAGAGAATGGAACGTATGCCTGTTACTTGGTCGTAGTTGTCGTCGACGCCTTTGAGTGTGATGACTGTGGGATGGCCTCGGAACAGTATCAATGCATTGTCTTCTAAACAGAATGAGGCTGCTTTCACCTCTTTAAGTTGACGCATCTTTAAAAGGGCGGGGTCATCGGCCGTGGCAAACTTGCCTTGGGTGGGTACGACCTCGAGTGGTGGGTCGAATGTGGTGTAGAGTGAACCTATGAGGTCGCGAAAGCCGTTGAATACGCTGAGTGTACACAGTAGCGCGGCTGTGCCAAAGGCTACTCCTGCCACCGAAATGCCCGATATGATGTTGATGGCTCCTACGCGTTTGCGTGAAAACAGGTAGCGAAACGCCATGAACAAGGGCAGACGCATGGCTTTAAGCATGTTGCTCGGTGGTGTTTTCGTCTACTTCGGGGGCAGTAGCGTGGTGGTTGCTTTCGTCCTTCTTAAGTAGCGAGTCGATGTGGTCAAGGTAATCGAGCGAATCGTCAATGAAGAACTTTAGTTCAGGAATGATGCGTAGCTGGTGGCGTACACGCTGTCCGAGCTCAAAGCGCACTTGGCGTGCATTGCTATTGATGTTGGCCAATATTTCGTCGGCACGTTCTGAGGGGAAAATGCTTAAGTAGCCGCGAGCTATGCTTAAGTCGGGACTGATGCGTACGGCACTTACTGACACTAACACTCCATGTGTGCCTTGTGTCTGTTTTTGAAAAATGTCGCTCAACTCTTTTTGAATCAAGCGTGATATTTTTTGTTGTCTGGTTGTTTCCATATGAATGTTTTTTATGAATAAAAAGGTTGATGCAAATGAGCTATGGAGTGATGCTTAATGAAAAGGCATGATTTTTTGTGCAAAGTGAAATGCGTAAAAAAATAAGTAGGTATTCAAAATTAGTTGATATGAATGGGTGCAGTATTTCTGGGCGAAAGAGTGCGCCAAGGCATATCGACTAATTCTGAACACGATTATATAAACTAATTTTGAACACCTACTTATATCCATTCAATAGCTCGTTTACATAAAGGGGATTAAACTTACTCACCCATCTCTTGGTCAATTGAAGCGGTGGCACGAGCTAACCATAGCTTATCGGCCTCGTCGGTGAGCAAAGGCATGATTTGCTCGCGAACGGTGTGGTGATAGGTGTTAATTTGCTCCACCTCGGCAGATGAAAGCAGTGAAAGGTCGAGCGTACGGATGTCGTAAGGGCAGAGTGTCAGCACCTCAAAACGCAAGAATGTGCCAAAATCGGTAGTACGATCGGGTACACAGAGTAGGGTGTTCTCAATGCGTACACCAAATTTGCCTTCAATGTAGATGCCAGGTTCATCGGTAATGGTCATGCCTGGCTTAAATATTACACGGGTGCAAGCGCGGTCGTCTTTGCGAATTTGTTGTGGCCCCTCGTGTACACAAAGGTGTGACCCAACTCCGTGACCTGTGCCGTGTCCAAAGTCGTAGCCTTCGGCCCACATGTCCATACGGGCTGCCAAGTCGAGTTGTAAACCTGTTGTGCCTTGGGGAAAGTGTAGGTTAGCTAAACGTAGGTGGCCTTTCATGACCAAGGTGTTGATGTGGCGTTCCTCATCGGTCAATGGGCCAAGGGCTATGGTGCGTGTAATGTCGGTTGTGCCACAGTCATACTGTCCACCGCTGTCGAGCAAGAAGAGTCCGCGCTGTTGGAGAGGAACGTCGCTCAACTCGTTGGGTTCATAGTGAACAATGGCACCATGCTGGTCGTAAGCAGCAATTGTGGCAAAACTGTCACCTTCGAAGTGCTGGCAGTCGGCACGGCAAGCTGTTAAGTGTTGGGCTGCTGAAAGTTCGCTGATAGATTCACCCTTTTGTATGCTCTCGTCTAACCAACGCAAGAACTTCACCATGGCCACACCATCGTAGCGCATGGCTTGACGGAAACCTTCACTCTCAGATTCGTTTTTGATGGCTCGCCAATCGGGTATGGGGTTATAGAATTCGCGGTAGTTGGTGGTGGGGATAAGTCCCGCGGGTGCGTTGTGGGTAAAACGTGTGCGTGGGTCGCGAAGGGCGAATGATAAGTTTTCTTTATCCTCGTAGTCGATGACACCGACGTTTAATTTTTCAAGATGTTGGCGTGCAGCGGGGGTGAGTGCATCGGTGTGGGCATAGAGCGTGTAGCATTCGAGCACGCGACTATAGGTCATGAAGGCCAAGAACACGGGGTTATAAGCAATGTCGTTGCCACGTAAATTGAGCACCCATGCAATGTCGTCAAGGCTGTTGAAGAAGAAAATGTCGTCTTGGCATGAGTCCTTTTTGCTCAATTCAAAAGCCAAACGTTTGAGTTTGCTTTTGGCTGTTTCGCCAGCTGTGGCCTCGTCTTGCACATCGATGGCGCCATGAGGCAAGGCAGGACGGTCGGTCCATAGTTCATCGAAGGCATCATCACGTGTTACAAGTGTATGGCTCTGAGGGTCGTCGAACAAACTGTTGTCATAGTTCATGAGCGTGTTCATGGTGCAGGCATCGAGTAGTTCGGCCGCTACACCTGCATGAACACCTTCGGCTCGTAGAATGGGTGCTTGACACATCCAAGTGTCTATTTCAGGGTCTTGCCCCTCCTTCATGAGCTTGAAGGGTGTGCCTTTGAGTTGTTCTTCGGCTTGCAACCAATAGCGTGAGTCAGTCCAAAGCAAGGCGTCGGTTTGTGTTACTACGGCAATGCCTGCTGAACCAGTGAAGCCTGTTAGCCATTCACGACAAGCCCAATGGGGGGCAATGTATTCGCTGGCATGAGGGTCGGTGGTGGGAACTATGTAAACATTAGGGTGGGCTGGGTGTTGGCGCATCCATTGGCGAAGCGCATCAACTTTTTCATTAATGGTCATAAGGCTTTTGCTGCTTAGAACAAGTGCATACTCCTTGATTGTGTATGCACTTGTAAGGTTACAAAAGAGTTATTTGACGCGTTGGCAGAATTATTAAACAAGTTGATAGGTTAATGAGTTGACAGGCTAACGGGTAAACAAGTTTACCGTGTTCTTGAGCTTCTTTATGACTTTAACATAATAAGTAGTGTGTAGTCAACTCACTTGTTACCCCATTAACTATGAAATTCCGCTACGCATTTTATTTGCTAAGTTCAAGCATGCGCTCAATGGGTTTTACAGCACGGCGAGCCACCTCGGCAGGAACTTCAATGGTGGGCCACTCATAGCGCAATGTGTTGTATACTTTCTCAAGTGTGCAAAGACGCATAAAGTTGCATTCGTTGCAACCGCAAGTGCTATCGTCGGGAGGAACGGGAATGAAACGCTTGTTGGGGCAGTTCTTTTGCATTTCGTGCAGGATGCCGCTTTCGGTGACTACTAAGAAGGTGTCGGCCTCAGAGTCAATGGCATAGTGTAGCAAGGCTGCTGTTGAACCCACAACATCGGCTAACTTCACTACTGCACCGCGGCACTCTGGATGTACTAACACCTTGGCCTGTGGAAATTCTTGTTTCAACTCTACAAGTTTTTCAACAGAGAAACGCTCATGTACATGGCACCCACCATTCCAAAGAACCATGTTACGTCCTGTTTCGGAGTTGATGTAGTTGCCCAAGTTGTAATCAGGGCCAAAAATGAGTTTGGCATCCTTGGGGAAGGTTTCAACAATGCGCTTGGCATTGCTTGAGGTTACCACCACGTCGGTTAGTGCCTTGACCGCAGCTGTGGTGTTGACATATGAAATGACCTGATAGCCAGGATGTGCTTCAACAAACTTTTTGAATTCATCGGCAGGGCAGCTCTCAGCTAATGAACATGTGGCATTAAGGTCGGGCACGAGCACAGTTTTTTGGGGACAGAGAATTTTGTTGGTCTCGCCCATAAAGTGTACTCCACACATAACGATAATGTCAGCATCAGTTTTAGCTGCTTGTTGTGCCAGTCCGAGACTATCGCCTACGAAGTCGGCAATGTCTTGCAGCACTCCTTCGGTGTAATAGTGGGCCAGGATAATGGCATTCTTCTCCTTACACATGCGTCGTATTTCGGCCTTAAGGTCGAGTCCTTGAGGGATAGGTTCGTCAACGTAACCTTTTTGTTTCCAACTGTCTTTTACCTGTGTCATTGTTCTTGCGTTATTGTTTGGATGCAAAGGTAATTATTAATATTCACTACGAGGAGTGTGATGTGTAAAAAACAACACCGAGTAGGCTTTCATTGCCCGTTGGCGGATTTTTGGGTGAACGGGTTAACAGGTGAACAGGTTGACGGGTAAGTATGCTATACAGCGCTTATTATGTTAAAGTCAAAAAGGTAAGAAAGTAGAAAACTTGACAAACTTACCTATTAATACGCGTTGGCGGAATTAGTAAACAAGTTGACATGTTAACGGGTTAACAGGTAAGTTTGCCAAGCTTTTTAAGTTTCCTGTCATTCTGC
>URDV01000159.1 GCA_900546605.1 uncultured Prevotella sp. | reverse complement strand
TAGAATGACAGGAAACTTAAAAAGCTTGGCAAACTTACCTGTTAACCCGTTAACTTGTCAACTTGTTTACTAATTCCGCCAACGCGTACTCACTGTGATAAAAAACATTACAAATTCTACATATCTTAGGTCTAACAAAAACTTCCTTTTTTATAGAGTGGAGTAGATGTGAATGACCTTGTATTATCTAATCTATCTTTTATGAAAAAATTTTCCATCATGCTTTCGGCGCTTTGTCTTGCAGCAGGAACTCCTGCCGTAGTACAAGCACAATCAGCCGACTTCACCTTGGATCAAACCGTTCCGGCTAATCCCGACAACGAGCCGCGTCCAGTGTTCCCCGTTCCTTCAGCCCGTCAGTTGGCATGGAATCAAACCGAATTTTATGCGTTCTTCCACTATGGCATGAACACCTATACTGGACAAGAGTGGGGCAATGGTAGCGAGAACGAAGACATCTTTGCACCAACAGCTGTGCCTAATCCACGTCAATGGCTTGAAGCTATCAAGGCAGGTGGAATGAGAGGTGGCATAGCTGTGGTAAAGCACCACGATGGTTTCTGTCTTTGGCCTACAGCCACTACCAAACATAACGTGAAATCAAGTAGTAATGTCAATGCACAGAATACAAACATCCCCAAAGACTTTGCCGAAGCAGCCCAAGCCTTAGGTTTGAAGTATGGCTTCTACATCTCACCCTGGGATCGCAATAGTAAGTATTGGGGCGAAAAGGAGAATGGCCAATACACAGACAACTATGCTAAGAAGGTGTTCTTTGCACAATGTGCTGAAATGACCCAATATGGTGCCGACCAGTTCGAAATGTGGTTCGATGGTGCAACAGGCGATAATGGCTATTATGGTGGCGCAAATGAAAGACGTTCAATAGACAATGCCACTCGTTATTACGACATACCTAACTTGCGCGACTCCATACACAATGCTTGTCCTAACATTATTTTGTGGGGTACAGGTGGTGAAGCTCGCTGGATAGGTAACGAACAAGGTTGGGCAGGTGAAACTTGCTGGTCAATGGGTAATGGTGAAAGTGGCGATGAAAATGCTTGGAAGTGGCTCCCTGGTGAAAGTGATGCTAAGGCTACAACAGGTGGATGGTTCTGGCATAGCGGTGAAAGTTGCAAGTCGGCCGAAGAGATGTTTAAAATCTATCTCGAAACAGTAGGTCGCAATGCCACACTTATTCTCAACTTCCCACCCGACCGACGCGGACTTTTGCCCGATGCTGATGTAAACAACTTGAAGTCATTAGGTCAAATGCTCAAAAAGCGTTTGGGCACAGACCTTGCCAAGCAAAGCGGTGTGAAAATTAAGGTAAGCGAAGAACGCACAGCTGGAGCTAAGCGTAACTATGAGGCCAAAAACATGATTGATGGTGACTCTACCACTTACTGGGCATGTAACGATGGCAGCAAAACAGCCACCATTACAGTTGAGTTGCCTAAGGCTCAAGCCATACATTACGTGGCATTGCAAGAGTACATTCAGTTAGGTCAGCGCATTAAAGGTTTCAAAATTGAAACCAGTGACGATGGCAACACTTGGACTAAAAAGGGCGGTGGCATACAAACCACCACAGTGGGCTACAAACGTATCATTCCGCTCAATGGCAACACAAGAGCCAGTTACGATGCAGGCACTACGGCTAAGTATGTACGTGTAACCATTACCGATAGTCGTGCTTGTCCTACCCTTCACACTCTTTCAATTTACTAATAAACCTTACACAATAAGCATACAATGAAAGTAAAACACTATATAGCTCTTGCTGCACTCACTTTGCCATTAGCAGCCAGTGCGCAGAGCAATGAAATAGACTTTGAAACAACTGCGGGCTATAAGTCGGTAGGTGTGTTCGATACTTGGGAAAATTCTCCCTTCCGCACAGGAACCTTGAAAGGTAACGTAAAGGTGGTGAATAACCCTAACAAAGTAGCTGACGAATTAGCTGGCGAGGTGAACCCTTCAGAGAAGGTTTTAGCTTTTCAACGTTCACGTTTTGGCAGCAATACCTTTGGTGTGCGTGTTGATTTAACTGAACCCATCGCCCTTTCGCAAACCACTAAGTATGTACACGTTATGTTGCTCAAGCCTCGTGCTGGTCGTGTTATGTGCTTTGCATTAGGTAGCCGTGCCGATCGTCCTTGGCAGTCAAAGGAGGTGGTACAAGTGGAGGCATCATGCATTTCAATTGTCGATGCCAACAACAAATGGTATGATGCCGTGTTTGCACTCTCAGGTGCCAATGGCGTAAATGTACATAGTTTGGTGATAGTTCCCGACGTAGAGTCGCAGCATGATGTAACTGCTGACTATGTAGCCTACATTGATAACATTGTAGTCAACTCGTCACCCTATGCACGTGTTAAGTACGAAGCCTATCCCACCAATTACGAAAAGACGGAAAAGCTCACACGTAACGATCGTTACACTTCAAGTGTCAGCATGCAGAGCAGCGATGGCGCACAAAGCATTGCTGTAAGCCAAAAGGACGATAAACTCATTTATCAAGACCGCCTTTCATCACAAATGAAGGCTAAAGCTGGTGATGAGGTGACAGTTAACGTTGGTTATACTGGCATATGGATGAACGCTTACGTTTATCTTGATCGCGAAAACGATGGTAAGTTCAATACAGACCTTAATGAAGATGGCACACCCGCCACAGGTAGTGACGTGATGAGCTATTCAAATTACCAGAACAAAAATAGCAAGGGACAAACCAATAATAGTGCTAACACCAAGGTCTTACCTAACTTTACCATCCCCTCTGATTTAAAGCCAGGCTTCTATCGTTTGCGTTACAAAGTTGACTGGGATGAAATTAACTCAGGTGGCAACACCACTGAAAGTAACAACATCAAGCAAAATGGTGGTGTGATTGTTGACACTCGCTTGAATGTTCATGGCGATAAAATAAAGCTCACCCGTGGTCAGAGTGCAGCAGGCACCAATGGCGAGGTAGTCTTGGCCGATAGCACAACAGCCGTAAGTGGACAAGAGTTTGACTTTGGTAAGGCTATTACCGTTAAGTTCCGTCCTGCAGCAGGTTTCAAGTTGGGCAACTTTACCATACGTCATGGTTACAATCTTGAAGGCGATTCGTTGGTTCGCGAAACTCCTCAATACGTTGATGAACATATTCCAGCTTACATGGCTAAGGACAACACCTACACCATTCCTGCTGAATATGTTGATGGTGACGTGCGCATCACTCCTACATTCATATCAACCGAAGGCGGTGGTGAAGACGTAAACAATAAGTATGCCTTGAACTTTGAAAAGGATCTTACCATCAATCGTCCTAATGGCGACCGTGTATTTAATAGCTTGTCATTTACTACTGCCACGCAACCCACAGCTCAGAAGTTGCTGCCCACCAACAATCAGTTGGTTTATCAAGACTTTAGCAACCGCAGCATTTATGTGAAGGATGGCGATGTAATCACCACCAACATTGACTACAAGCCCAATGGCCGTCAATACATGCATGCTTACTTGTATGTTGACTTAGATGGTGATGGCGTGTTTAACACATCAGTAAATGCCGATGGTACACCTGCCACAAACGGCGAAATGTTGTCGTACACTTATGCTAATGGCAAGAACAGTAAGGGAGCTAACGTTGGTGTTAATGACGCAAGTGCCGACCTTTGGGGAGCCACTAATTCAATACCCCAGTTCTCATTGCCAGCAGGTTTGCCCAAGGGTAAGTATCGTGCACGTGTAAAAATTGACTGGGACGATGTTGACCCAGCAGGTCGCTATGGCAAGGGCAGTAACAACATTAACGATAATGGTGGTTATGTCATCGACTTCAACTTTAACGTAGTTGACGAATACCCCGTGTTTAAACTTGATGTGCAAACCACCAATGGGTCTATAGTTGGTGCCAATAACACAGGTTTGCCCGAAAAGGTAACACTCGATAGCCCCTTTGCTATATACGCTTATGGTGCAGCCGATAATTACGAAGCAAGCGAAGTTGTAGTGCGTCATGGCAAAAACCTTGATGGCAAACAAGTGGTAAATGGTGAGCAACAATGGGCTGAAACTGCTATAGAACTGACCAATGGCACTTGCACCATTCCTGGCGAGTTGGTAGATGGTGATGTACGATTGACAGCTGTGTTTGAAGATAACGGTTCTGATTACAAGCTTGCTTTTGGTGATGAATTTAACACAGCCGATGGCACACAGCCTAATAGCAAGTATTGGAGTCGTTCAGGATGGGCTCACCCCACTTGGAAGCGTTTCACAGCACAAACTACTGAGGGACAGCTTAAAACTGGTTGGATTGAAGATGGCAAGTTGGTACTACGTTGTGTCAAGAACGAATTTGATGCCGAGGTAAATGGCAACACAGGTGCTAAACTTGACATGATTAGTGGGGCGGTTGAAACGGCCGACAAGGTAACCTTTACTTATGGTAAGGTAGAAGGTCGTCTTAAAACAACTGCACACTCGGGCAACTTCCCTGCCTTCTGGATGATGCCTAACACCGACACTTATGGTGGTTGGCCCTCAAGTGGTGAAATTGACATCTTTGAACAGATTAACAATGAAAACGTAAGCTATCACACCATTCATAGTCATTGGGCTAATGGCTCGGCCGATGGTGGTTTGGGTAATGGTAATAATCCATCAAAGGGTGGCACGTCAAACACCACAACAGGCGAATATCATGTATATGGACTTGAATGGACTGAGAACTTGCTCAAGTGGTATGTTGATGGCAAACAAGTATTCTCATACGCAAAATCAGTTAAACAGGCTGATTTGGACAAATTGCAATGGCCGTTCAACAAACCCTTCTACCTTATTCTTAACCAGAGTGTAGGTGTAGCAGGTGGTTGGGCAGCTGCTCCTGATCAAAACTTTACTTACGAAACCAAGTTCGACTGGGTACGCGTATATCAAAAGGCTGGTGGTGACTTCATAACGGGTGTTAACAATGCAGCAGCTGAGGCTTCAACCCTTGACTATTACGTAACTCCAGGTAAGATTCGTTTGGTAGCACCTGTTGACACCTTTGTACGCATTGTCGACTTGCAAGGTCGCAATGTGTTTGCACAGAGTGTTCAAGGTAACCACAACGTGCAGTTGCCCAGCGGTGTTTACTTGGTAAACAACAAAAAGGTGATTGTTCCTTGATAACATCACTCGTATTATAATGAGTTATTGAACAAGTGATAGCGTTTACATAAAGCGTCACCTTTTCACTTGATTTTTCGCTATAAAGAATCCCCATAGTGTGCATGCACATTATGGGGATTTTTTGGCCTATCCACTCTTCTGTAAGTAGGTGTCATTTCACTAACAGCACGCGTTGGCGGAATTAGTAAACAAGTTGACAAGTTAACGGGTTAACAGGTAAGT
>URDV01000158.1 GCA_900546605.1 uncultured Prevotella sp. | reverse complement strand
TCGATAAAACGTTAGATTATATAAGTAATCAAGAAATGCATCACAAACGATTCTCGTTTCAAGACGAGTACAGACAATTTTTGTTATCATACGGCGTAGAATACGACGAGGCGTATGTGTTTAAGGATGAAGGCTTTTGCTCTTTCAGAGCGTCATCGCATATCGCTATGCACACCCAGGGTGTCGCTTCGCTTGCCCTGGCCTATGTGCTCCATTGGGCCTTTATTGACATCATCGGCTGCGGCTCAGCAATTCAAGCAAGCTTGATTGCATTCGCCTTGCACGATGATTCAGCCCGCCCATGTTAAATCCGAAACCTGAGTCATTGAGTACTATACTCAAGTGCCGTCACCTCTTTGACTGATTTTACTTTTATTGCTGTTCTTTGAGCTTTAACGAACAGCAATATTTTCATTTTATGTGCTATTAAGTGTCTTTTTGCTCATGTAAATGTGATATACCAAACATTTGGTATGGTGAAGTGCCCATTTTCTACCTACCTTTGCATCGTCAAACAAAAAATATCTCCTACATAATGGGAAATGCAGATAAACATTTGCTCCTATCAACCCACATATAAAAAAGGTAGGGGGCCGCAAACATAACAAGTAACACAAAAATAAAACCATAACAATATGAGCCAGATTTATCATTCACTCACAGAGTTAGTAGGCAACACTCCGTTGCTTGAAGTGCAAAACATTGAAAAGGAACTGGGCCTTAAGGCACACGTAATAGTAAAACTCGAATATTTCAACCCAGGTGGTAGTGTAAAGGATCGTGTAGCTTTGGCTATGATAAATGACGCAGAGCAGCGTGGTGTGTTGCAACCTGGTGGTGTGATTATTGAACCCACCAGTGGTAACACTGGCATAGGTTTAGCATGGGTGGCTTCAGTTAAAGGCTATCGTTTGATACTCACCATGCCCGAGACAATGAGTTTGGAACGCCGTAATTTGCTCAAAGCTCTTGGTGCGGAACTGGTGTTAACACCTGGCGCTGAAGGCATGAAGGGGGCTATTGCCAAGGCAAATGAGCTACAGCGGCAATATCCAGGTAGTTTTATTCCTCAACAGTTTGAAAATCCTGCCAACCCTGCAGCGCACACACGTACTACTGCCGAGGAAATTTGGCGCGACACCGATGGCAAGGTCGATATATTTGTAGCAGGTGTAGGAACTGGTGGTACGTTGAGCGGAACAGCTCGCGGACTGAAAAGCCACAACCCAGCCATTAAAGCCTATGCTGTGGAACCAGCTACGAGCGCAGTACTCGAAGGCCAACCATCTGGTCCTCATAAGATTCAAGGCATTGGTGCAGGTTTCGTACCCAAAAACTTTGACCACGCAGCAGCCGACCATATATTACCCATTGCCGATAATGATGCCATTCGTGCTTCGCGCTTGTTGGCCAGCAAAGAGGGCTTGTTAGTGGGCATTTCGTCAGGTGCTGCCTTGCATGCGGCTATAGAGTTGGCAAAGCAACCTGAAAACGAGGGAAAAACCATTGTAGCTTTGTTGCCCGATACAGGCGAACGCTATTTGTCGACAGTCCTCTACGCTTTTGAAGAGTATCCCGTGTAATGAGGCAATGTTTTTGCTCTCTTCGCTTGGTAACGTTAGATGCAAAGACAAAACTTGTTGGGAGAGTATGTGATAAAAGATGCACACCAAGACTGAAGATGCAATAACAAAGTAGACATTCAAAGTAATTTTTTTGAATGCCTACTTACAAAATAGAATCGCCATGATAATTATTGCAGACAATCAACCTCTCACGCATGATGCGCTGGTTAGCTATTTGGCTAATCAGCCTTTGTGTTTTGCAGCTAACAAGCAGCAGTTGGCTGAAAAATTAGAGCAAAGTGTCGATGCTGTGGTGGTGATAGACTTTAGTTTGTTCAACTTCACCACTCCCGAGCAAATGCTCATCTATCTGCGACGTTTTGTCCAAGCGCGTTGGTTGATGTTGTCGGCCGAGTTTGCTCCAAACTTAGTACATTTGTTGGGTGCCGAACCACAAGTGAGTTTCCTCACAAAGGATTGCACACGTAACGACGTGTTGCAAGCTGTGTATAAACTACAGCAAGGCGAGCGCGTGGTGTGTGCAGTCGTGGCCGACATGTTGCATACTGTTTCGGCAACCTACACTCACGATGTACACCTCACTCCCACCGAGATTTCAATACTTCAGCTCATAGCGCAAGGCAAAAGTGCTAAAGCTATAGCCGAGGAGAGATGTTCATCGGTACACACCATTGTGACGCATAAAAAGAATATATTTCGCAAATTAGGAGTATCAACCACCTACGAGGCCACCCGTTATGCCTTGCGTGCAGGTTGGGTGCAAGAGGTCGAGTACTTTATATAACTTGTTGGCGGATTTCTAAGTTAACGGGTAAAAAGCTTGGCAAACTTACCTGTTAACCCGTTAACTTGTCAACTTGTTTACTAATTCCGCCAACGCGTTAATTTAGCCTATTAATTGTGTGTACAATTCAATGGCCTCTTTTATTTCGCTCATACGAATAAACTCTTCAGCCGTGTGTGAACGAGCAGAATCGCCAGGTCCCATCTTAAACGAAGGAAAGCGCATTAAGGCTTGATCGCTCAAAGTGGGTGAACCAAATGGGGTGCGACCTAAAGCCAAGGCTCGTTGAATGAGAGGATGCTGTGCATCAATGCGTGAGGAGTGTAGCCGCGTAGAGCGTGGCTTAAAATCAATAGTGGGCCATTGAGCTTGTATAGCCGCTAATATCTCCTCATTCGTGTAACATTCATTAGCGCGTACGTCTACCACAAAGTTGCACACATCGGGTACCACATTGTGTTGCGTACCAGCGTTTATCATCGTAACAGATGTTTTGACAGGACCTAATAAATCAGTCTTCTTTTCAAACTCAAAGGTACGTAGCCACTCTATGCAAGGCAAAGCTTCGTAAATGGCATTCATCCCCTCGTTGCGTGCCGCATGTCCTGAGCGTCCGTGTGCTGTGCAGTCAAGCACCATGAGGCCTTTTTCGGCAATGGCGGGTTGCATGCCCGTAGGTTCACCTACCAAGGCAACATCAATAGGGGGGAGTAGTGGTAGCACTGATTCAATACCCGTTTTGCCCGACACCTCCTCTTCAGCTGAAGCTAAAAAAATAAGGTGGTAAGGCAATTCCTTATAGTGTTGCAAGGCTAAAAACACCTGCATGAGCGCAACCAATCCACCACCGCAGTCGTTGCTGCCTAACCCAAAGAGTTGGTCCCCTTCAATGCAAGGCGTGAAAGGGTCATGCTTCCAAGTGGCAGCGGGCTTTACGGTGTCAATGTGAGCATTGAGTAACAATGTGGGTCGATTGCCTTTAGTTGTAGTTTGTTCACACCAAATGTTGTTGTGGTGTCGCTGAGGATTAGCCCCTTTGGTTTTCAGATAATCAAACAAAAAGTCGGCAGCAGCTGTTTCGTTGCGGCTTACCGAAGGAATGCTGATGAGGCGTTGCAACACTTGCAATGCTTCGTGTGTAAGTTGTGATGCGTTCATATAGTGCAAATGTAGAAAAAATGGTTTGATGAACCAACACCTACTTATTGGAAGTGCCATTTTTCATTCACCTCTCTGCCGCCTTTGCTTCCTGTGTTGTTGAGCAAATATGAGAATAAATATTCAGCGTTGTAAAAAAAAAACACCGCAGCAATTTGCTCTTAATGAGAACAGATTGTTGCGGTGGATTATTTTAAGAGTGATTCTAATAATCACGATTCAGATTTATTAGAACCACTCTTTATTGTTTTGAAAGGGTTGCGTTTACTTCAACTTCTCTTCCAACTTTTGAAGCATATCAACAGTCATAGCGTCAAGGTCATACTCAGGTTTCCAGTCCCACTCTTGGCGTGCGCAAATGTCGTCTAAGCTATTAGGCCAAGAGTCAGCGTTAGCTTGCTTCAAGGGGTCAACTTGGTATTCCATTTCAAAGTTAGGCTTGTACTTGCGAATGGCAGCCAACACGCCTTCAGGGTCAAAGCTCATTGAGGCAATGTTGAATGCGTTGCGGTGGATAAGGCGTGAAGGGTCAGCCTCCATCAACTCAACAGCAGCACGCAAGGCATCGGGCATATACATCATGTCCATGTAAGTGCCCTTAGCAATGGGACATACAAACTTTTCGCCACGTACGGCCGAGTAGTAAATGTCGCAAGCATAGTCGGTAGTACCACCACCAGGCAAGGTTACGTATGAAATAAGCCCCGGGAAACGTACGGCACGTGTGTCAACACCATACTTGCGGAAGTAGTAGTCAGAGAGCAATTCAGTAGTTACCTTTGACACACCATAAATGGTACGTGGACGCTGAATAGTATCTTGAGGAACGTGATTGGGAGGAGTTTCAGGACCAAAAGAACCGATTGAACTGGGAGTGAATACCGAGCAGTTGTTTTCACGAGCTACTTCAAGCACATTCCACAAGCCGTCAATACCAATTTTCCATGCTAACTGTGGGCGGCCTTCGGCCACTACGCTCAACAAGGCGGCAAGGTTGTAAATGGCATCGATGTTATGCTTGCGCACAACTTCGGTAATCATTTCGCCATTAGTAACATCGCAGATTTCTTTAGGTCCGTTCTCTGCTAATTCGCCTTTAGGGGCAGCACTGGGAATGTAACCACACACTACGTGTTCGTTGCCGTAAATGCCGCGCAACTTCATGGTAAGCTCAGAACCAATCTGTCCTGTAGCACCAATCACCAAAATATTTTTCATCTTTTTGTGAGAAAGAATTTATGTTAGATGTTGTGTTTGCTATATGTTTATGCAAAGGTGCAATCTTTTTTTGATATTTGTAGTGAGGCAACTATTATTTTTCAAAAAAACTTTCGTTATCGTGTGGGGTAATTAATATTTACACTACCTTTGCATAGCGCCTTGTGCTACTTTAGTAATGAAAAAATAATTTGACCCATTTTTAAAGTTAGTAACTCAGGTCTCGGATTTAGCAAGGGCGGGCTGAAAGCCCAATGGAGCACATAGCCCAGGGCAAGCGAAGCGACACCCTGGGTATCGCGTGTTGGAGCAGTCGCGCCCTGTAAGGGCAAAAGCTTTAAGACATGGCGCAGCTGTTGAACAAAATATACATACGCTAAATCAGCTATCAAGTAAGAATAACATAAAGGGTTAAAGCTTTTGCCCTTACAGGTAGGGTGTTCAAAATCGGAATACTTAACGCGTCCAATTTTCGTGTGTAACGTCCTCAAAATGTGATAGTTAAATGTAAAAAGTTGTCTCATATAGATATGGCTGTAAGCTATAGCAGATATCGACCTATTACAACTAACAACACCCTACTTACAAGTGCGGGCTGAAGGCCCAATGGAGCACGGAGCCCAGGGCAAGCGTAGCGACACCCTGGGTCCCACGTGTTGGAGCAGTCGCGCCCTGAAAGGGCAAAAGC
>URDV01000157.1 GCA_900546605.1 uncultured Prevotella sp. | reverse complement strand
GCAAAACAAATGGTCGTTAAAAGCTCTTTGATGCAAGCATCAAAGAGTTTTTTATTCCCTATCAAAAAAAACATCTAAAATGCTTTCATTTTGCAATTATTTTATAACTTTGCCCACACAAAAAGAAAATAACATGAAGCAAACATTGACATCTTACTTCCGACTTAGTCTATTGCTTAGCTTGCGTACACTGGGTACGCGGGAGTGAGAGTTATGCTTTAAAGTAAAAAAAAGAACAAGCATCAATTGATAACACATAGCAATGCTACTTAAATAGCATGCAAAAACATATGTGTAAGCCAATAACGCAATAACATCCTCACTTCCGCCCCACAACACTGGAAGTGAGGATGTTTTATTTACCACGCATTTAACAACACAATCAAAATATTATGAGCGACAGACTTTACATTTTTGACACCACCCTACGCGATGGTGAACAAGTACCAGGCTGCCAACTGAACACAGTTGAAAAAATTCAAGTAGCCAAACAACTCGAACAATTGGGAGTTGACGTAATCGAAGCAGGATTTCCCATTTCAAGTCCTGGCGACTTTAACTCTGTTATTGAAATATCAAAAGCCGTTACATGGCCCACCATCTGTGCCTTGACACGCGCTGTTGAAAAAGACATTGATTGTGCAGCTGAGGCATTAAAGTTTGCCAAGCACAAGCGCATACACACAGGCATAGGCACAAGTGATAGCCACATAAAATACAAATTCAATTCAACACGCGAAGAGATAATTGAGCGTGCTGTAGCTGCTGTGAAATATGCCAAACGATATGTTGAAGACGTTGAATTTTATGCCGAGGACGCTGGCCGAACAGACAACGAATACTTGGCACGAGTAGTCGAAGCCGTAATTAAAGCGGGTGCTACCGTTGTCAACATTCCCGACACCACAGGCTACTGTTTACCTCATGAGTATGGCAACAAAATTAAATACTTAATGGAACACGTTGATGGTGTACACAAAGCCATTTTGTCAACCCACTGCCACAACGATTTAGGCATGGCCACAGCTTGTACACTCGAGGGTGTGCTCAATGGTGCACGCCAAGTTGAAGTAACCATCAACGGCATAGGTGAACGTGCTGGTAACACAGCCGAGGAAGAGATTGCCATGATTTTGAAATGTCACCACCTCGACATCGAAACAAACATCAACACGCAAAAGATTGCAGCTACATCGCGCATGGTAAGTTCACTCATGAACATGCCCGTGCAACCTAACAAAGCCATCGTTGGCCGAAATGCCTTTGCTCACTCAAGCGGCATACACCAAGATGGCGTGTTGAAAAATGTAGAAACTTATGAAATCATCAATCCTAAAGATGTAGGCATTGATGATAACTCTATTATTCTCACAGCCCGTTCAGGACATGCCGCATTAAAGCACCGCCTTGAAGTGTTAGGAGTTGAAGTAAGCGATGAAAAGTTAAACGACATTTACCAGCGTTTCCTTGCACTGGCCGACAAGAAGAAAGAAGTGACTGATGACGACATATTGGTTTTGGCTGGTGCTGAACGTTCAGCTTCACATAGCATAAAACTTGACTACTTGCAAGTAACCAGCGGACATGGTGTGCGTCCTGTTGCTGCCATTATCCTTGACATTGCAGGTGAAAAGTTCAGAGCTGCTGCTGAAGGCAATGGTCCTGTTGATGCTGCCATTAATGCGGTTAAAGACATTATCAAGCGCAAAATGGTGCTTAAGGAGTTTACTATCCAAGCCATTAACAAGGGTTCTGACGATGTTGGTAAGGTGCACATGCAGGTTGAATACGATGGTTCCATTTATTATGGTTTCGGAGCAAACACTGACATTGTTACAGCCAGCGTTGAGGCATATATTGATGCCATCAATTCATTCAAGCACTAAGTTCTGCTCTGCTATTAATTAAGAGAAGGGCACAGCATACTGTTAGTTCCCAATTTTCCCAATTATACTGAGCGCTACTTAAGCCTTACACAATAGCTCTAAACATTTTTAAGAAGGCACATTGCCCCATGCGCCTTCTAAAACAAAGAAATCTATGAATACACTCTTTGACAAGATATGGAATAGCCATGTGGTACAACACATTGACGATGGCCCCGACCAACTATACATTGATCGCCTATATGCACACGAAGTTACGAGTCCACAAGCCTTTGCTGGACTGCGTAGTCGTGGACTTAAATGTTTCCGTCCCGACCACATCTTTTGCATGCCTGACCACAACACCCCCACACACGATCAAGACAAACCCATTGAAGATCCCATTTCGCGCAAACAAGTTGACACACTCACTCAAAATGCGCACGACTTTGGACTAAGCTATTGGGGCATGATGCATCCCAACAATGGCATTATTCACGTAGTAGGTCCTGAACAAGGTCTATCGCTCCCAGGCATGACCATTGTTTGTGGCGACTCACACACATCAACACATGGAGCAGTAGGTGCAGTAGCCTTTGGCATTGGCACGTCTGAGGTTGAAATGGTCATGGCTTCACAATGCATTTTACAAGCCAAACCTAAATCAATGCGCATCAACGTTGAAGGCACATTGGGTAAAGGAGTCACCGCTAAAGACGTAGCCCTTTACCTTATGAGTCAACTCACCACAAGCGGAGCCACGGGCTACTTTGTAGAGTACGCAGGTAGTGCCATTCGCTCTTTGTCAATGGAGGGCCGACTCACACTATGCAACCTTTCAATTGAGATGGGGGCGCGTGGTGGTTTTATTGCTCCCGACGAAGTTACGTTTGCCTACCTTAAAGGGAAATCTTATGCACCACAAGGCGAAGAATGGGACAAGGCCGTAGCTGCATGGAAGGAACTCAAAAGCGATGACGATGCCGTATTCGACAAAGAAGTAAGCTTTGATGCTGCTGACATAGAACCCATGATTACCTATGGAACCAACCCAGGCATGGGCATTGGCATCAGTCAAAATATACCTCAAGCTCAAACTTCATCTGACGAAAAAGCTTTGCATTATATGCAATTTACTGCAGGCGAAAAAATGACGGGCAAACCTGTTGACTACGTCTTTTTAGGTGCATGCACTAATGGCAGAATTGAAGACTTCCGCGCCTTTGCATCTATAGCCAAGGGACGTCATAAAGCAGGCAACGTTACTGCATGGTTAGTGCCTGGCTCATGGCCCGTTATGCGACAAATTGAAGCAGAAGGATTAGATAAGGTGTTGCACGAAGCTGGGTTTGAAATTCGACAACCAGGTTGTTCAGCCTGTTTGGCCATGAATGATGACAAAATTCCTGCAGGCAAGTTGTGTGTGTCAACATCTAACCGCAACTTTGAAGGTCGCCAAGGCCCTGGTTCACGTACTTGTTTGGCATCGCCATTAATGGCAGCTGCCGCAGCAGTTACGGGTGTTATAACTGATCCTCGAACCTTAATGTAGCTCATCTCCTACCCTATGAAAAAGAAATTCAACATAATAGAGAGCACTTGTGTGCCCCTGCCGCTTGAAAACATTGATACAGACCAAATCATTCCTGCCCGCTTTTTAAAAGCTACCGATAAAGAAGGTTTTGGCGATAATCTGTTCCGCGACTGGCGATATAATGCCGATGGTACGAAAAAAGACTTTGTACTAAACGATCCTACCTACTCAGGCGAAATTCTTGTGGCTGGCAAGAACTTTGGTTGTGGTTCAAGTCGTGAACACGCAGCTTGGGCCATAGCAGGCTATGGTTTTAGGGTTGTGGTCAGTTCATTCTTTGCCGACATTCACAAACAAAATGAACTAAACAATTTTGTTCTGCCCGTAGTGGTGAGTGAAAACTTTTTGCAAGAACTATTTCAAAGCATCAAAGCTCAACCGCAAACTAAGGTAAAGATTGACCTTCCGAACCAAACCATTACGAATGAAGCTACGGGTAAAAGCGAACATTTTGACATTAACGGATACAAAAAGTATTGTCTTGAAAACGGATTAGACGATATTGATTTCCTTGTAAAAAACAAAAATAAAATCGAAGCATATGAAACTGAACATAGCCGTATTGGCTGGTGATGGCATAGGTCCTGAAATATCAGCACAAGGTGTTGCTGTAATGACAGCTGTTTGCAACAAGTTTGGCCATGAGGTTCACTACAAAGAGGCATTAGTGGGTGCTGCAGCTATTGATGCTGTAGGTGATCCCTTTCCTGAACCAACCTACAACATATGCAAAGAGGCTGATGCAGTACTTTTTTCATCAGTAGGCGACCCTAAGTTTGACAACAACCCCAATGCAAAGGTTCGTCCTGAACAAGGTCTCTTGGCCATGCGCAAAAAGTTAGGATTGTTTGCTAACATACGCCCTGTGCAAACCTTTGACTGCTTAATTCACAAGTCACCCCTAAAGGATGAATTGGTGCGCGGAGCCGACTTCGTATGCATTCGCGAGTTAACAGGTGGCATGTATTTTGGTGAGAAGAAAGAAGGCAATGACTATGCTTACGACACCAATGCCTATTCACGTGCTGAAGTGGAACGCATTTTAAAAGTAGCTTACGAATACGCTGAGCGTCGTCGCAAGCACCTAACAGTTGTTGACAAGGCAAATGTGTTGGCCTCATCACGTCTATGGCGTAAGGTGGCACAAGAGATGGCTCCACAACACCCCGATGTTACAACCGACTTTATGTATGTTGACAATGCCTCTATGCGCATGATACAAGAACCCACCTTCTTCGACGTAATGGTTACTGAGAATACCTTTGGCGACATTCTTACTGACGAAGGTTCATGCATCACAGGTTCAATGGGCTTATTACCTTCAGCCTCAACAGGAGAAAGTACCCCAGTGTTTGAACCTATTCATGGCTCATGGCCACAAGCCAAAGGATTGAACATTGCTAACCCATTGGCACAAATTCTATCAGTTGCCATGCTATTTGAGCATTTTAATTTGACTGAAGAAGGAAAACTTGTACGCGATGCTGTTGATGCAAGTTTGGATGCGTTGGTTCGTACCCCCGAAATTCAGGTTAAAGGAGGCAAGCAATATGGCACCAAAGAAGTAGGTGCATGGATTGTTGAATGGATTAACCAACATTAATCATAAATAGATATTCAAAACTATTTTAGGCATGTTCTATTAATTGGTGCATCATATTTGTGTAGACAAGCACACAGCTACTGCCTACTAATAATGAGTTGCAAAGCAACATAAAGTGTAAGTGTTCAATACAAAGAAGAGTGATTTGTATTGGGCACTTACACTTTGTTATAAAATGGTAAACACAACATATGGATACTTTCCATTTTAATGACTGGACGCAAAAGAATATCTATATCTAAGTAAATCGCAAGAATATATTTAGGCAAAGTTAGAAAGCTTAAGCCGGCAACCTTGACATAAGGATGAGCACCCCATCAAGGGGTGCACATCCTTGCCAAACAACAAGCCGAGGCTCCGCATGTCCGGCTGCAAGGATTGTCAACGATTTT
>URDV01000156.1 GCA_900546605.1 uncultured Prevotella sp. | reverse complement strand
TTTTTTGCGAATTCTTTCTCAAGTTCTTTGCAAAAGTCGTCTGCGATGCAGAAAAATTCAGTATTTTTGCCCTTTCTAATCATTAGTGATTTGATTTGACTATAGAGTTACTAATAATCAATGAATTAGCAAAGGGTAAAACGAACTTTTTTTACTCGTTTACCCTATTTATTTTCTGCGTTTCTTATCCCGAACTCGCGTTAATTAAATTATGAACAAATGAAAAAGTTAATTTCTTGTTTGATTATGTGTGCAACGTTTTGTGCTATGGTTGCGCAAACCACGGGCGAGGAGGCTGGGCATACTTGGATTGATTTAGGATTGCCCAGTGGAGTTAAATGGGCTTCAACCAATATAGGTGCCAATCGTCCTCAAGACTTGGGAAACTATTATGCATGGGGCGAAACAACCTTGAAAACAGACTTTCGATGGGCTACCTACTCTCATGGAACAAGTTATAATTCGCTCACAAAGTATAATAATTCAGATGGATTATTGTCGCTTGATGCCACCGATGATGCTGCGTCAACTACATGGGGTGGTGCATGGCGTATGCCCACCAAGGATGAATGGGCTGAATTACAAGCGCATTGTGTTTGGACATGGACTGATGACTACCAAAAAACAGGTGTAGCAGGATATGTGGTAGCGAGCAAAATCAACGATGCTTCACTCTTTTTGCCAGCGGCAGGTTGTCGTTATGCCAATCAAATAAACGAAAAAGGTGTACACGGGTATTATTGGTCAAGTTCGCTTTTCCGCACCTCTACTTACTATGGCTCTGCCTACCAGTTGCAATTTTTTCAAGCATATTTCAATTTCGATTGGAATCATGCACGCTATTATGGCTCTTCTGTGCGTGGAGTATGTAATCGCCAAACAACAAAGAGTGTGTCCCTTACACAATCTTCGATGTGACATTATGAACATTAACTTGATATTGATAAAATGAAGAAGACATCAATTATATTTGCATTGGCATTCGCGTTGGGCATCATGCTTCCATTTTCTTCGGCAAAAGCAAAGAAAGTGCAATATTGGGCGAAAGGTGTCAGCGAAAAGGCTGGTTGGTACAACACCTTTCAGTTTACGAATGGTTGCTGGGCTGCGGTTAGTAGCAACATGATAGCATGGTGGCAGGACCGCATAAAGGAAAAGTACATTTACACAGGGAAATGCTGGGATCCAGAGGAAATCAATCGGGAATTTGATTGCAACTCCTACTTTAATAAGGGGGGTGACTATGTGTATAAAGCCCTCGATTGGTATTTGAAAGAGACACACCCAACCATCGTTTACACACGCACTGGTCTTTATCAGAATTACCTTCCCGAAGGCGACTATGACAATCCAATCATCTTCACGCGAGGTTATATCAATTCAAACGAAACAATATTAACCGATGTGTTGCTGAGATATTTTACTACGGGTAACTACATTGCGCAAATTCGTGACTATAACCATGCTTGGACTTTATGGGCAATTGAAGTAGATACTGAAACCAACACCATCACGCGAATATGGGTGACAGATTCAGTTCCCAATGATCGCAAAAATCCCAAGAAAGAAATACATGCCCTTGAACCCAAGCGTTATAAAGACCTCTTCTATTTTGAACGAGGAATATATGATGAGGAGAATAATTCATGGGGGTCTCAAGCCATTCATCCAGCAGAGTTGACCTTCTTGGGTATAGAAGGCAGATTTTTAGTTGATTCCAATGGTGAACCTGTGTTTGAGTCAAATTCACCTGCGGCTCCCACCCAAGTGGAAGTGAAAATGAACGCTGCCGATCAACTGCAAGATGTGGCATCCATTGCCTCCTTTAGCGCACCCTTTAACGCTGTAGTACCCAATGGTGCAAAAGCATGGTATGTTAAGCAAGTTGACGACAATAAAGCACAGCTCACTGCGGTGCCCGAAGGCTGTGCTATTCCTGCCGAACAAGGGGTTCTGTTAACCACCAACTCTGCAACCGATGTGTTGGTTATGGAACAAGCTAACGCTTCAACCTTTGTGGCCGAACTAACAGGCAACCTTTTGCAAGCCAATGTTCAGGGCGACCACGTTATTGCATCAGGCGACAATGCTTATGTGTTGAACACCCAACAGGGACAAACAGCTTTTTATCGTGCCAAGGTGGGTAGCACACTACCACGTTACAAGGCTTATTTGCAATGCAACGCTACGCTTCCTGCCGTAGCCATGAACTTTGCCGACAAGCAAACTGCTGTAAGCAACGTGGTGGATAATGAAACAAACGCGCCTATCATAGTTTATGGCATTGATGGTCGTAAATGTTCATCCACTCAAGCCAAGGGCGTGTACATTGTAAATGGTAAAAAAAGGATACTTAGTAATGGTAAGTAGGTGTTTAAAATTAGTTTATATAATTACTTAAACCCTAATAATGCAAACATGACAACGACTATAAAAAAGTGTATTCAGCCCCCGAATCGCAGCTATACGCTTTAGTTACGGAACGTGTGATGGCTTTGTCGCCCGAAATCAGTATCAAAGACGATATTGAAGTTGATGCCAGCACCTCATTCTCGAACGATAAGAGTTGGGATAGCATGAACTGGACGAATCACCCAACTGATTAAAAAGGAATACTCCTGTTCTAAAAATGAAAAAAAGCAGCTAACCGCTTCATATCGGTTAGCTGCTTTTGATTATTAAAAGGGATAGATAAAGGCCATTTACAATATTTTTTTTGCACTCAGTGTGCGGTGTAAATGGCTATTTAGTCAGTTTGTCAATAGCTTGGTCTACGCGTTCAAAGTTAAACTTTTTCCAAGTGGCATCCATTAAGTTCTTTATGGCATCATTACATAGGTTGCCTATGCTGCCAGCATGCGTGTGATGGATGTTTTTGTTAGGTGTGAAACGCCCAGCTTCAATGTCGAGCCCCACCTTTTTGTAGGCATCGCGGAAGGGCATGCCTTCGGCTGCCAAGCGGTTCACCTCTTCAACTGAGAATATAGCATTGTAACGCTCGTCGTCAAGAATGTGCTCATTGACACGAATGCGTTCAATGATGTAGGTGGTCATGTGCAAGCAGTCAATCAAGCGGTCAAAGGCGGGTAAAAAGGCTTCTTTCAGTTCTTGCAAGTCGCGGAAGTAGCCACAGGGCAAATTGTTCATAATGAGTGTCATCTCTTGTGGCAAGGCTTGCAAGCGGTTCATGCGTGCACGTATGAGTTCAAACACATCAGGGTTCTTTTTGTGTGGCATGATGCTTGACCCCGTTGTACACTCATCGGGCAGTTTGATAAAGCCAAAGTTCTGTGAGTTAAACATGCACGCGTCAAAGGCCAACTTAGCTACCGTTCCAGCTACACTTGCTAAGGCAAAGGCTACATTGCGTTCCATTTTGCCACGTCCCATTTGTGCATACACCACGTTGTAGTTCATAGAGTCAAAACCGAGTAGGTCGGTAGTCATTTGCCGGTTGAGCGGGAAGGAAGAGCCATAGCCTGCTGCCGAACCCAATGGGTTACGGTTAGTTAAGCGATAGGCCGACTCAATGAACAGCATGTCGTCAGTTAAACTCTCGGCATAGGCGCCAAACCATAGTCCGAAGCTGGATGGCATGGCCACTTGCAGGTGAGTGTAACCAGGCATAAGCACGTTTTTATAACGTTCGCTCTGTTTTTGCAACTCGTCAAATAGTTGTCGCATGGCAGTGGCTACTTCACGCAACTTTTGACGTGTAAAGAGTTTAAGGTCAACCAGAACTTGGTCGTTGCGTGAACGTCCAGAGTGAATTTTTTTACCCATGTCGCCTAAGGCACGTGTCAGCATGAGTTCAACTTGTGAGTGAACATCCTCAATGCCGTCTTCAATAACAAATTGGCCACTCAGTGCAATGTGGTAAATTTTTTTCAACTCGTTGAGCAAAGGCTGCAGTTCATTATCGGCAATAAGTCCAATGCTATGAAGCATGGTAACGTGTGCCATTGACCCCAACACATCATAAGGGGCCAAGTATAGGTCGAGTTCGCGATCGTGTCCTACGGTGAATTTGTCTATCTCGTCAGTAACTTGTACTGATTTTTCCCAAAGTTTCATATGTTGAATTGTATAGATTTAGCGTGTTTATAAACTTTACAAATAGCATGCATGCCTTGATGTGCTCTAACGTTTTGTATGGCATAGGCACATTAGGCTTTGCTTGTTATAATGCAAAGGTACTGTTTTTGTAGAAAAGTGCGCGTTTTTGTATCGCTAAAAGTTCAAACATGACCTATGCTTGAGCAGTTGTTTTATCAATATATTTTGCTAATTTTGCACGCATGGATAATCCAAGAACCCCCCACATACTCATCATATACACAGGTGGTACTATAGGCATGATTGAAAATCCTGAAACGGGTGCGCTCGAGAATTTTGACTTTGAGCAATTTAAGCATTATGTTCCAGAGTTTAAGCAGTTCAATTATCACATTGATGCTTTGGCTTTTGATCCACCTATTGACTCCAGCGACATGGAGCCACGCTATTGGATAAAGATGGCGCACATTATAGCCGATCATTATGAAAGTTATGATGGCTTTGTGCTATTGCATGGCACAGACACCATGGCTTACACAGCATCGGCTCTGAGCTTTATGCTTGAAAATTTGGGCAAGCCTGTCATCATAACAGGTTCGCAGTTGCCAATAGGTCAGTTGCGTACGGATGGAAAAGAAAACTTGCTGACAAGCATTGAAATTGCAGCCGCTCGCGACCAAATGGGGCGCCCTATGGTGCCTGAGGTGTGCATATTCTTTGAGAGCAGACTGATGCGTGGTAACCGCACCACTAAAATTAATTCAGAGGGATTTAATGCTTTTCGCTCTTTCAACTTGCCCTCGTTAGCTCATGCGGGCATACATATTAAGTATGAGTCACACTTAATACGCCATCCACAGCCCGATGCCACCTTTCATCCACACTTTTTGCTCGACAATAATGTGATGATACTAACCATATTTCCTGGTATACGCAAGGAGGTGGTTGACACCATGCTCAATGTGCCAGGCTTGCGTGCCGTGGTGATGAAAACCTTTGGCGCAGGTAATGCACCGCAAAAGGCATGGTTTGTTGATAGTATTCGCAAATTGGTAAATAGAGGTGTGATAGTGGTGAACATAACCCAATGTTACAAGGGTACGGTTGAAATGAGTCGTTACGAAACGGGTTTGCAATTGTTGCAAGCTGGTGTGGTGAATGGTTATGATTCAACGGTTGAGGGCATGATAACCAAGTTGATGTTTTTGTTGGGACATGATTACTCGCACAATGAAATTATTCGATTGATGAATAAGAGCATTGCGGGTGAAATTACCGTGTAACTTGTGTGTGGCTAATAGTGGTTATTAATGGTTTATGAATGCAGTATTATATTCAAGTGTCATTGAGTACTATACTCAAGTGCCATTGAGTACTATACTCAAGTGCCATTGAGTA
>URDV01000155.1 GCA_900546605.1 uncultured Prevotella sp. | reverse complement strand
CGATCTGGCAATATGAGAGCCAATTTGGGCAAACCCAAGGTGAGCGTAAGGTCAGCTCGCACTATGGCCGAAGGTGAGTTATAAGTATTATCCTCGCACATCAAGCCTGAAGGCATATCAATGCTTATAACGTAAGCTTGCGAGGCATTAATGAACTTAATCAAAGCAGCATAGCCACCGCCCAAAGGCTTGTTGAGCCCCGTACCAAATAGAGCATCAACGATAATTGTATCTTTGCTTATTTCGGGTGCTTCAAACTGTTGCTGTATTTCAGTGAAGCTAACCTCAGGGCACTCCCCCTTTAAGCGTTCAGCGTTTGCCTTACAATCTTCGCTGAGAGAGTTATTGGTGTTAAATAGAAAAACCTGTATGTTTTGATAATAAGCATGGCTTAAAAGTCGAGCAATGACCAACCCGTCGCCCCCATTATTGCCAGGGCCTGCAAATACCACAATGGGTCTATTCTTGTTCGTAAAGTGGCAACTAATGTAATCGGTTGCTCTTGATGCAGCTTCCTCCATCAAGTCAATTGACTTTATTTCGCGCTGCTGAATGGTGTAAGCATCCAATTCCTTTATTTGGAAAGCGTTGGGTAACTTCATATATGTTTGTTGTATGTAGTGCTTAATGTGAAAAATTAGTTGACTAAGAATGTTATCAGTTTAATCTGTTTTATCTGTGTTCGTATTTAGGAACTACAGATGTAATTTGAACACGAATAACACTAATAACACGAAAGTTATCTGTTTAATCTGTTCTATCTGTGTTCGTTTTAGAAACTATAGATGTTATTTGAACACGAATGCTATCAGTTTAATCTGTTTTATCTGTGTTCGTACTTTAAAATTTCCACCAAGCTTTTTTCTTAGCTATTGAGCTGTGGTCTTCCAGTTCATTTAGCAAATGCTCTTGGTAACTTGTACGTTTTGAAATAACGCTATATATAGTGCCCCAATCAGGCAGTCCGCCCCAATTACGATCGTCAATAAACATGTCCGCTTTAATTTTGCGGCTAAAATGTTTAGTTCCTTGGTGGTCAGAGGCATCTTCGTCAATATCAGCATTCACCGAATAGAATCGCACACCCCGTTCTTCACACCACTTTACAGCTTCATCCAGCAGTTCCCCCTCACGCACGCTCCACAGAATGAGTTTATGTCCATCTTGTATCAATTGTCGCAGGGTAGCTGTAGCAAAAGGCAATTCTTTGCCTATAGCTGGATATCTATGTTCTACAATTGTTCCGTCAAAGTCTACTGCTATAATCATGCCACAGGTCTTTAAAATTTATCTTTTACTTTCCCTCGTATTCGTCAGCTAATTTTAAAAGATACTGACCATATTGATTTTTGCTCATAGGCAAAGCCTGTTCGCGAACTTTTTGTGGTGTAATCCAGCCATTTTTAAGTCCGATGCCCTCAAGGCAAGCAATCTTAAGTCCGGTACGTTTTTCAAAAACCTCAATAAACGTAGAAGCTTCGCTCAAGCTATCGTGCGTACCAGTGTCAAGCCATGCAAAGCCAATGCCCAAGGTTTGCACCAATAGCTCTTTGTCGTCAAGAAACTGCTGGTTAACAGAAGTAATTTCAAGTTCGCCACGTGCTGAAGGCTTAATTTCCTGAGCTATTTTAACCACCTTGTTCGGGTAAAAGTAGAGTCCTACAACGGCATAGTTCGATTTAGGTTGTAAAGGTTTCTCCTCAATGCTCACAGCCTTCCCCTCATTGTTAAACTCTACCACACCATATCGTTCAGGGTCATTCACTCTGTAGCCAAAAACGGTAGCTTGTCCATTGTCGGCCATTTTAACAGCCTTTCGCAACATGGTGGCAAAGTTGCTCCCATGAAAGATGTTATCGCCCAAAACCAAGCATACGCTATCATCGCCAATAAAATCCTTGCCTATAATAAAAGCCTGTGCCAATCCGTCGGGTGATGGTTGCACGGCATACTCAAAGTGCACACCAAATTCACTTCCATCGCCTAACAAGCGTTTAAAACTTGGCATATCTTGAGGTGTAGAAATAATGAGAATATCGCGAATGCCGGCAAGCATCAAAACTGAAATAGGGTAGTAAACCATTGGTTTGTCAAAGATGGGAATCAATTGTTTACTAATACCTTTAGTAATGGGGTATAAGCGTGTTCCGCTGCCACCAGCTAATACAATTCCTTTCATAGTTGATTGTTTGTTAGGGAATGAAATATAAGAATTTTTCCATGTCTTAGCACAGAAAGTCTTTATTGCAGAGTTGAATATGTAATAGACTCGCCGCCTATCTTAGGGAAAGATAGCCTATCTTATGCAAAGATAGTGCAAGGTGAATGCAATAAATCAAACTTGTTTGAATTTATTGCTGAACCGCAGCCTATCTTATGCAAAGGTACAACAAAAAGTTGAAAATCAGTACTGCTTAGAGTAAAAATGGCTTTCCTCACGTTTTACCTTCAGCTCTTTTTGTGAAAGAAAATAGAAGAATAGTTCACTTCTTTTATTGTTATTCCGTATAAAATTCAAAATAATGTATTAGCTTTGTAGGATAATGCATTTAAATCTATATATCCATGGCAAAATTTGCAACATACTATTTCAGATATAATCATGACTTTGGCCCACGCGAGTGGGAAAAGAGGCAAGAGCACTTAGCATCTTTGTTTGAGCGCAACGACAGCATCATTTTTGGTGAGGGTGTACCATCTGACAAACAACGTGAAAACGGCATACCTTATGCCAAGGTGTTCAACCATCGCGTTTATCATCTAAAGTGCAATTCTAACATCATTGTAATGCAATTTGCCAACTCCATTGACATCCCTGTTGAGAGCAAGTTTGAGCAAACAGTGGTGAAAGACGAGCCATCGTTGTTTGTCATCATCGACAACCGCAAAGACATACGTACTGTAGCCATACAAAACCGTCGCAAGGCTTTCAGCGCACCTAAAAGAGTGGCGCAAATTATGGTAGACCGAATCCACAAAACTCTTTTTAGCAATTATAGCTATTTCACGGAGATTCTGCCTGAGTACTATCCTGCTGACCTCTTCAAAGCATGGCAGGAACAACAGCAACATGCAAAAGCCATTTGTTTTTCTGTTCCCGACACAATGTCCGAAGACGAGATAATGCAGAAAATTGACAAACTAAAAGACAAGGACTACTATGACAACACACTTCTGTCCGAGCTACTACAATTGATTGCTGAAGCAAAGAAGGCGAAATACAAACAGAAGTTTACCGTAATGCCAGAAGACAAAAAGACCGCCTTGTATGTTGACAAAACTACAACATATATGAAGAATCTTATTACATTGGCAAGTGCCACAGGTGAACCAGTGAAGATTGTCACAAAAGAGGGCGCTTCATTCAAATGTTTTGTTGAGCCCGATGATGAGAATACCGACAAAATTGTACATCGCAAGCTCGACGAAGCCTTGTTGGAGATGCTTTTCATAGGGCGTAAAGCCAATGGCGAAAAGGCCGAAAACAATGACATTAATAAAGCCGAAGAAGCAATAGTGGAAATGCTTAATGGTATGAAGCACATGTCGGAAGATATTGAGAAGAAGGAGGGTGTAGCATGACAGATACGATAGTACACCTTGACAAAGAGCAGACACGACAGCAACGCAGAAAATTGTTGGCAAATGATGTATATGTGCTTTTCTGCGACCATCTGAAGCAACTGCGCAAGGATGGGCGAACGGAGTTGTCACCTACAGAAGTTTTCTTGTCGGCAATGAATTTTGCGAGTCTACTAATGTCTTTACCAAATATTAAAGATGGCATAGATGACGAGCTTGACGACTTGGAGGAAGATGCCGAGGGTGAGAACGATGCCATGATTATTAGTATGATGGCAACGGCTATCATGTGTGCCGTGAAAAACCGCCATCCCAATTTTGACTACAAGTTTGCCATTATCCATATTTACATCAGATGGAATGACCATCCACTTTCTGCGCCTATGCTGTATGCTGCAGCAAGAAAAGAAGAAACACAGTGGATGGAAGGTAAAAAAACAGACTTGCTCACATGCGAGCTGAGAGAAATTGAAAATAATAAAGAAGGCGAGGATGCTGTGAGGGAACTTTTTCAATATTTTGTTAGCATGTCTGAGAAAGTAGGTGAAATTACAATTGAAAAGAATCTCCTTGTCTTGAATATGTACAACAGTGAACATGGCTACAAATATCAACCATATATTAATGCGTTATATGATAAACTTGGCATAAAAACCACCACACAGGTAAACATTGCAGAACAATACAACTCCAATTGCCAACAATTTATGGGCAAGATGGAAAACCCTAATTTCATAACACCACAACAAAATGAAACAACTTGACGAAGAAACAGAATGTAAAAAAATGAGAACGCTGGAATACCTTGAGGAAAACCAAGAAGAAATGCTGCAAACCAATCCCCAGAAACCAACATACATAAAGGAACAGAAAAACTATAATTGCCAACAATTCTTCGGTAATATATCAGGTTGCACCTTCACGATGCCGTCTGCAGATTCTGCAAGGCAAAAGGCAGAAAGTCTAACTCCAAACGGCAAAACAGTCCATCGCGGTCAACAAAAGCAATATCTTTTTATAGATGAGAGGCCGACAGTTGAAAACGTGCAAGTGAGAAACGAGGAAAAACAACGCTTCATGCGCTATCTGAGTGAGCACAACTTAAAGGGCCGAAAACTGACGTGCGTAAAGACCGATACGCTGAACGATGTAGTAATATGCTTCGTAATTAAGTGGAAAGACAAAAATATAACACCCAAACAGCCTTCTGGAGGTGCAATTTTCCGTTTTCTTACAGATGAGTGTAATTTGCAATCGGAGGTAACGGAACAATCATACAGCAACGAAATAAAAGAGCGTTTGCGAGAAAATAATTATACGATAGAGACGATGAAAAAAGTCAATCTGTATTTTAATTTATAATTGGCAGGTGGATAATTGACGCATTTCAATATCCACCTGCATTTTTTCTTTATGGCATTTAAGTGCCATAAATTCACTGATTTCCATATTGAGGAATACCATTTTCTTAGGTGGTCATTATTTATCCACCCAAGGCACCTCGAATCATTCACTATACATTTGCAGCAGAAATTTCCAGTATCGGAGTTTCTGCTGCTTTCTTTTTATACAAAGATTTTGCGGCAGTCAAAAACTCATCACGGCTCCGATGGCGCAGGGCATGAAACACATTGTCTATATGATCCTACGCAAGTGAAAGACAATGCTTTTATTCATAAAAAACAAATGAATAAAACTTTCAATGAAGGCTCTGCCACATTGCACAAGCATGAGCATGAGCCGCGTACAGTAGGAGACATCATCCAAGACATGCTCCGCAGTAACTCACTCTTTGCACGTGCCTACCACGAACATCAGGCACATTTCTACCCCAACACCGAGCTGGGGGTAGACCTCAAACTCATCACACGACAGCCGAGACGGATGGACATAGGCGAACATAAAATCGGGA
>URDV01000154.1 GCA_900546605.1 uncultured Prevotella sp. | reverse complement strand
GGTTGACAAGTTAACAAGTAAGTAGGCTTTACTTATTATGTTAAAGTAAGAATGGTAAAAACTAAAAGAACTTGGCTAACATACCTATTAACCATTCACTTGTCAACTTGTTTGCTCATTCTGCCAACACGTAAGTAGGTAATCAAATTTATTTTTACATTGAAAGTGCGTTCTATGTAAAAATAATTTCTACTGACAGTATAAAATAAATTTGAACACCTACTTATACATAAAACTTTACATATGAAATTCATCTCATGGAATGTAAATGGGTTGCGTGCCTGCGATGGCAAAGGGTTTCGCGAAGCCTTTGCCACACTCAATGCCGATTTCTTTTGCTTGCAAGAGACTAAAATGCAGCCGCACCAATTAGATATAGCCTTTGATGGTTATCAATCGTTTTGGAACTCTGCCGAGAAGAAAGGCTATTCAGGCACGGCCATCTTTACCAAGCACCAACCTCTCAACGTTACTTACGGACTGGGCATTGAGGAGCACGACCACGAGGGGCGCGTCATTACACTCGAAATGCCTCAGTTCTTTCTTGTTACGGTGTATACGCCCAACTCACAAGATGGACTGCGACGACTTGACTATCGCATGACATGGGATGATGCTTTTCGTTGCTATCTGCAAGAACTTGACAAGCAAAAGCCCGTGATTGTTTGCGGTGATATGAATGTGGCACATCAAGAAATTGACTTAAAGAATCCCAAAACAAATAGGAAAAATGCGGGGTTCACCGATGAAGAGCGAAATAAGTTCAGCGAATTATTAGCTGCTGGCTTTACTGACACTTTTCGCTTTTTCAACCCCACAACTGAAGGCATTTATTCATGGTGGTCCTATCGATTCCGTGCGCGCGAAAAGAATGCAGGATGGCGCATTGACTATTTTCTCACATCCAACCGCTTACAGTCGCAGTTGACAGATGCAAATATTCACACCGAAATTTTTGGGTCTGACCACTGTCCTGTTGAAGTGGACATTAACTTTTAAACAGCATAACCTGTAGTATTGTGCAAGAAATATGCGTCTTACACAATAAACAACATAAACACATATACACATGAAACAATTCTTTAAGTATGTGCTTGCCACCATAGTGGGCATTTTTTGCACAGGTTTTTTGTTGAGCGTTATAAGTTTGCTCATGTTGGTTATAATTGCTATTGCTGGTAGTGGCACCCCCTCAGTTAAGGATGGTACCATACTACGCATCTCGCTCAATGGCTCTATTAACGAACGTGCTAAGGACAATCCTTTTTCAGAGCTCTTAGGCAACGACATAGCGCAATCACAAGGATTAGACGACATTATAAAGGCTATTAAAGTGGCCAAGACGAACAATGCCATCAGCGGCATTTATCTTGAAGGAGGTACTCTGATAGCTGACTATGCTTCGGTGCAGGAATTACGCAAAGCTCTGATTGACTTTAAACAAAGCAAAAAGTTCATTGTGGCGTATGGCGATAATTATGAACAAGGTGCCTACTACGTAGCCTCTGCAGCCGACAAGGTGATACTTAACCCCAGTGGTATGTTAGCATGGCATGGCATTGCCTCACAACCTATATTTTTCACTGACTTGCTTAAAAAGGTGGGTGTTAAGATGCAAGTGTTCAAAGTGGGCACATACAAGAGTGCAGTTGAACCCTTCATACTCACAAGCATGAGCAATGCCAACCGTGAACAGGTTACGGCCTTCATTGGTGACATATGGAAAAACGTGTGCAGAGATGTTGCAGCTTCACGTCACTTGCCCGCTGATTCACTCAATGCCTATGCCGACCGTTACATGACATTTACTGAGCCACAAAATTATGTCAAGGCACAGCTTGTTGACACATTAAGCTATGCTGATGGTGTGCGCACTCTGTTGCGTAATCTCAGTCAACAAGATAAGGTTAACTTTGTTTCACCTGTTGAATTAGCTAAACTTCACAAACCACAGAGTGGAGATGGCAGCATTGCAGTGTACTATGCACAGGGCGACATTGTTGACCAAGTTACCAGCAGTTCTATCACAAGCAACGAATCATATATTGTGGGGTCAAAGGTGGTTGAAGACCTTGACCGCTTAGCCAATAACGATGACATTAAGGCGGTAGTGCTCCGCATCAACTCGGGGGGTGGCAGCGCTTATGCTTCAGAACAAATGTGGAGAGCTATTCAATTGCTCAAAAAGAAGAAACCCGTGATTGTTTCAATGAGTGGCATGGCTGCCTCAGGTGGCTATTACATGTCGTGTGGAGCCGATTACATTGTTGCCGAACCCACCACTCTGACGGGTAGCATTGGCATATTTGGTATGATTCCAGATGTTAGCGGACTGATGACTGAAAAGTTAGGTCTACACTTTGATGTGGTAAAAACCAACAAATCATCAGACTTTGGTACAATGGGACGTGGATTTAATGCCGATGAAGCTATGGCCATGCAGCAATACGTTAATCGTGGCTATCGACTATTTATTAGTCGTGTAGCTGCTGGCCGACACATGACCCCTGAACAAGTTGACCACATAGGGCAAGGCCGTGTGTGGACGGGCAACCAAGCGCTCAAAATAAAATTGGTAGACAAACTGGGTACACTTGACGACGCCATTGCTGTTGCTGCACAACGTGCTAAGCTCAAGAGTTACACTGTTGTTGACACGCCTAACAAGGATAGTTGGATGGACCAACTGATGAACTCTACCATTAAACGTGACTACATGGAGGAGAAGTTGCAAGCTGCCTTGGGCGAATACTACGCTCCTCTACGCTTTGTTAGCACACTTAATGGTATGAAACCACAAGACTGCTTGCAAGCTCGCATGTTCTTTGTGCCCAATCTTAAGTAGTTGAGCTCCAGCTTACCATAGAGAGGTTGAAAAGAGAATCAAACTTTTCAACCTCACTATTGGCTAAGTTATAAATAGGTGCTCATTTTTATTTTACAAGTAGATATTATTTTACTCATTACATTCAATACATATGCAGCTTTGCTCATCACTTTTAGCACTCATTACCATGCCTTTGTCACTCATATGGGGCAGTGTGGCATGGCTGCGAGGTTGGATGTTTAACCATGGTTGGCTTCATTCACATCGCTACCCTCTCCCTATTATATGTGTAGGTAACCTTTCAGTGGGAGGGACTGGCAAAACACCACATGTTGAGTATTTGCTACATTTGCTCCACAACGAAGGTTGGCAGGTAGCCATGTTGTCACGCGGCTATGGCCGCCGCACAAAGGGCTACATTTTAGCTGATGCCACACGTCACACTGCTGCCGACATTGGCGATGAGCCTTTTCAGATGATGCATAACTGCCCTTTTGCCACCATAGCCGTGTGCGAAAATCGATGTGTAGGCATTGAGCATTTGCTAAAACTGCAGCCCCTCATTGACGTTATTGTGCTTGACGATGCCTATCAACACCGCTACGTGCAAGCAGGCTATAATGTGCTACTCACTGATGCTCACCGACTCTACACATACGATCACCTGTTACCTTGGGGGCGATTACGCGAACCCGCCAGTGCTGCTAAACGTGCACAAGCCATTGTTGTTACAAAGTGCTTGCCTCATGAGCGACCGCAATTGCAAACAGATAAGGGGCAACAACTCTTTTACAGCCATATTGTTTACAACACATTGCTAACTCCCGACATGCGACCTTTGCCTCAGCCATTGCTTCAAGGGCAAAACATACTGCTCATTGTAGGCATAGCTAACCCCGCACCTTTGGTCAAGCACCTACAGCAGCAAGGAGCTAACGTTGTAGTAGCTGCCTTTGCCGACCATCACACCTTTAATAGTAAAGATGTGCAACGCATCAATGACATGTGGCAACAACATGCATGCACTATAGCACTGACTACGCAAAAGGATATGACACGCTTGCTACCCGTCATGCCACAGCTCAACATTGCTTTAGCTGACAATTTATTAGTACAGCCCATCAGCGTACAAATAGAGTCAGTTCACACACAACCCAACGACTTATCATTTAATCAAACCATCATACAGTATGTTAGAACAAATCAAAGAAACCGCAGCTTGGATTAAAGAGCATACCCAATTGCGCCCTGAAACAGCCATTATACTTGGCACAGGTCTTGGTCACCTGGCCGAGGAGATTGATACCATTGACGAGTTTCCGTACAAAGACATTCCTAACTTTCCTGTTAGCACAGTTGAGGGACACAGCGGTAAACTCATTTTTGGCCGTTTAGGTGGTAAAGAGGTGATGGCGCTGCAAGGACGTTTTCACTACTACGAAGGGTACAACATGAAACAAGTAACCTTCCCCATTCGTGTAATGTATGAACTTGGCATTAAGAATCTCTTTGTGAGCAATGCTTCAGGTGGCATGAACCCAGACTTTAAAATTGGCGACCTCATGCTCATCACAGACCACATCAACTTTATGCCCGAGCACCCACTTCATGGTCCCAACTTCCCTACAGGCCCACGTTTTCCTGACATGCACGAAGCTTATGACCACGAATTTCTTGACATGGCGCGTGCCATAGCTAAGGAAAAAGGCATTCGCACTGTTGAGGGCGTATACCTTGCTACTCAGGGTCCCACCTTTGAAACACCTGCTGAATACCGCATGTATCACATTTGGGGTGCCGATGCAGTAGGCATGTCTACGGTTCCTGAGGTAATTGTGGCTCACCATTGTGGCATTCGCACCTTTGGCATAAGCATCATTACCGACTTAGGTGTTGAGGGCAAAATTGTGGAAGTAAGTCATGAAGAAGTGCAAAAAGCTGCCAATGCCGTGCAACCTCTTATGGCCGACATCTTCCGTGAAATGATTCATCGCATTTAAGCCCTATTTGAATTGCATTTAAACAGGCTTTGAAACTTATTCAAACACTTTTCGTAAAAAAGAGCGAGAGCTATAGCTTTCGTTCTTTTTTTTTTACGCAATGAATGAATATGAACACCTACTTAACAAAATAAGGCAGAACCAGCCATGTTCACACTTTCTTAACCAAAATGTCACAAACTCCCAACATCGCCCCTGTACTTTTGCACGTGAAAAAATACGAACTCTAATTTATAATCAGCAAACGTATGGAATGGATGTATTTGGGAATGGTCATATTCCTTTTCATTCTTGCCGCATTCGACCTTTGGGTAGGTGTAAGCAATGATGCGGTAAACTTTTTAAATTCAGCCATAGGCTCACGTGCAGCCAAGTTTCGCACCTTAGTGCTTATAGCTGGTATTGGTGTGTTCTGCGGCTGCGTGTTGAGCAATGGTATGATGGACATTGCTCGCCATGGCATTTTCTCACCGCAGTATTTTAGTTTTCAAGATGTCATGTACATTTATTTAGCAGTGATGGTAACAGACATTGTACTGCTCGACATCTTCAACTCATTTGGTATGCCCACCTCCACCACTGTGTCAATGGTGTTTGAATTGTTAGGTGCAGCCTTTGCTTTTACCATGCTTAAAATAGCAGACGGAAGCACAGCACTTAGCATGGCCGACTACTTAAACACATCAAAAGCACTTGAAGTGATTATGGGTATTTTCCTTAAGATCGGA
>URDV01000153.1 GCA_900546605.1 uncultured Prevotella sp. | reverse complement strand
CTTTAACATAATAAGTGGTGTAAAGCATACTTACTTGTTAACCTGTCAACTTGTTAACCCGTTAACCTGAAATTCCGCCAACGGTTTTTTGTTTATAGAGCAACACTTTTTGCAATCCCCCAAAGTGTTACTAAAATCCATACTATGTGGCATGAAGCATAACCGATAGTTTCCTCAACCACCTAAAAAGGGCAATATGGCTTAACAATCAGCCATTTCATAGGGCAAAATTACTAATTTTAGTTCAGCCTTCGAATTAGTTCAGCGTTTTTTCGTAACTTTGCAACTCAAAAAGCAAAAGCAATTAAGCGCAAATGAGCAAACCAAGCTTGTAACATAAAGCAAGCAAACTCATTGTTACTTAACGATTAACCACAATTGATATGAGCAAAATCATTGCTTTAGCCAACCAAAAAGGTGGCGTAGGCAAAACTACAACTTCAATGAATTTGGCAGCATCGCTCGCTACGCTCGAAAAGCGCGTGTTGCTAATTGATGCCGATTCGCAAGCAAATGCTTCGTCGGGTTTGGGCGTTGATTTGAGCAAAGTTGATTGCTCTATCTACGAATGCCTTATTAGCGGAGCCGATGTACACGAGGCTATCTACACCACCGACATTGACCGGCTTGACATCATCCCCTCCAACATCAATTTGGTGGGGGCTGAAGTTGAAATGCTCAACTTTGAGAGACGCGAGTATATATTGAAAAAACTCCTTCAAATGGTCGATAATGAGTATGACTACATACTCATTGACTGCTCACCTTCGTTGGGCCTTATCACCGTCAATGCTTTAACCGCAGCCCATTCAGTTATCATACCCGTGCAATGTGAATACTTTGCACTCGAAGGTATCTCGAAACTACTTAACACCATCAAGATAGTTAAGAAAAAACTAAACCCTGAACTTGAAATAGAGGGTTTCCTATTAACCATGTACGACAGCCGTTTACGCTTGGCTAATCAAATTTATGACGAAGTGAAACGCCACTTTCAAGAGTTGGTATTTAAAACAGTCATTCAGCGCAACGTCAAGCTGTCTGAAGCGCCCAGTCATGGTCTGCCCGCCATACTTTATGATGCTGACTCTACTGGAGCAAAAAATCACTTAGCATTGGCCAAAGAGATTATCAAAAAGAACGCTCATTAAAAAGCGTTTCGACCTACTTGAATAAAACCCCAAAGGCAACCCTTTTATTATCTATCGGCTAAAGAGTAAGCTACATGGCAAGCCACGCCATCTACTTTAACGTACTGACAGCGGCTCTGCCCCAACTAAATGCAGTTTACCCCTTGCCCTACCCTACAACACGAAATAAAAATGGCTACTCATAAAAAGTTCCCGGCCTTAGGGCGCGGACTCGATGCACTCATCTCGACTGAAGAGGAGGTACACACCAGTGGATCTTCAAGCATCAACGAGGTGCCAGTGTTCAAAATAAAAGCCAATCCTAACCAGCCACGTCGTGAGTTTCAACCCGAAGCCCTACAAGAGTTGGCCGATAGCATTCGTCAAATTGGCATCATTCAGCCCATTACCCTACGGTTAATGGAGGATGGCACTTATCAAATCATTGCTGGCGAACGCCGTTGGCGTGCTGCACAAATGGCAGGACTAACAACCATTCCCGCCTACATTCGCACAGCCGACGATGAAAACATGATGCAAATGGCCTTGGTTGAAAACATTCAACGCGAGGACCTAAATGCCATTGAGATAGCCTTGGCTTACCAAAACCTCATTGAGCGATATAACCTAACACAAGACAAACTGTCTGAAAAGGTAGGAAAAAATCGTGCCACCATAGCCAACTACCTACGTCTGCTCAAACTGCCAGCACAAGTGCAAGTAGCACTACAAAACAAAGAGGTGGACCAAGGACACGCTCGCGCTCTGCTCGGGCTTGACAAGCCTTCATTACAAGTGAAACTCTTCAACGAAATATGCGAAAAAGGCTATTCCGTGCGTCAAGTTGAAGAGATGGTGAAAGCACTCAATAATGGCGAGACACTTAAAAGTGGACGTCACACACTCAAAAACAAAGGTGCGAAACGATTGCCCGAAGAGTATAACGAGTTGCGCAACCGCTTGTCTGAACGATTCAGCACCAAGGTGCAAATGACTTGTTCACAACAAGGTAAAGGCAAAATTTCAATACCCTTTGCATCTGAAGAGGAGTTGGAACGCATCATCACCTTGCTCGACAAAATTTAAGTAGCAATGCTACCCGTGGCTTTGCCTTAGCCCACCGCCCCTTTCGGCCACAATCACAACCCCAAAGCGCAAACGTTGAGAGCGATGAAGTCAAAGCCACACACCCACAAACATCTATGTAATGGTGGTGTGATGCACCCTCCCCACCTTTTAACATAACAACACTGCAATATGAGTTTGCAACACATGGTCCGTGCATGGGTCATTACCCTTATAGGGTGCTTGTCAACCATGCAAGCAAATGCTAAATATCACCTTAAAGTCGGAGTCTCACAACAGACTTCGGCTTTGCCCGTTTTAGCTACCGACGCCAGCCACCAGCAAACTTCGAGTCCTGTAACAGCTACCGACACCATAAAATCGTTTGAGCAAATGGTCAAGGAGTTGAAACAAGAAATGGCCAACGAGCAGAACACCCACGATGAGGTGTCCGACCCCGACTCCATCATTTCAACGCCCGTCGACACAGCTCGCCTGCGCCACATGACCGACTCGCTCACAGCCCAGCCACTGTCCACCAAAGCACAAAAGCCCCCCATGTTTGTGCCTAACCCCACAAAGGCATTATGGCTATCATTGGTGTTACCTGGCGCAGGACAAATATATAACCGCAAATACTGGAAGTTGCCCATCATCTACGGAGGCTTTATAGGCTGCGCCTACGCACTTACGTGGAACCAAATGATGTATCGCGACTACTCGCAAGCCTACCTCGACATTATGGACGATGACCCCAACACGAAGTCCTACCTCGACATGTTGCCGCCACGTTATGACATAACAGGACGCGAGGACCAATTCAAAGCCATATTCAAGCGCAAAAAGGACTTTTACCGACGCTATCGCGACTTGAGTGCCTTTTGTTTTGTAGGCGTTTACCTGCTTTCGGTTGTCGATGCTTATGTTGATGCCCAACTATCAGTGTTCGACATATCGCCCGACCTTAGCATGAAGGTAGAACCAGCCGTAATAGGCACTCCCAACATGATGGGGTCAAACAACCGCGCGGCCTACGGCGTAGGCTGTAGCCTAAGATTTTAAGTAATGGTAAAAAAAGAATGCTCCAAAAATATCGCACATTTTTTTAATTTCTAAGGTTCCCCCAAAAACAAGAGATTACTATCAACTTTCTGAATGAAACGCATAAAAACTTTTATATTGGCACTGGCCGCCAGCATCTTTACCGCTACGGCTCAGACCGATGAAATTACAGTACACGACGATCAAAACGGCCGTGACGAGGTGATTGACTTACCAGAGGGTATGTCAGTTAGTTGCGATTCGCTCATTAATGAGTGGATGGCCAAAAAGTATCTATACCCCGACACCACTTGCACCAACCCCGACTACAACCCCACCTTCACCACCGAAGAGTACCAAGAACGCTTGCGCCGACTACCCGTAGTAATGGAGATGCCCTATAACAGCGTAGTGCAAAAGTTCATTGACCAATATAGCGGACGCTTGCGCCGCACGGTGTCATACGCATTAGGAGCAGGCAACTTTTACATACCCATTTTTGAAGAGGCGCTCGACTACTATGGCTTGCCACTTGAGCTAAAGTATCTGCCCGTTATAGAGTCAGCACTTGAGCCTAAGGCCAAAAGCCCTGCAGGAGCCGTAGGCTTGTGGCAATTCATGTTAGCCACAGGCAAACGCTATGACTTAAAGGTGAATAGCCTTATCGATGAGCGTCAAGACCCCTACAAAAGTAGTTGGGCTGCAGCACGCTACCTACGCGACCTTTACAAAATTTATCGCGACTGGAGCCTTGTAATTGCAGCTTACAATTGTGGTCCGGGCAATGTTAACAAAGCCATTCACCGTGCCAATGGTGTGCGCGATTACTGGACCATCTACCCCTACCTACCGAGCGAAACGCGCGGTTACGTGCCAGCCTTCATTGCTGCCAACTACATTATGAACTACTACTGCGAGCACAACATTTGTCCTATGAAGACAAAGTTGCCCGTCACCACCGACACGGTGACCATTACCCGCGACCTTCATATGCAGCAAGTAGCTGAACTCTGCAACATTGAGGTAGAAGCCATCAAGGCGCTCAATCCCCAATACCGCACACAGCTCATCCCAGGCTCATCAGGCCCCATGACCTTGTGCTTGCCCACCGAAACACTCAATGCTTTCATCGACTTAAAGGACTCTGTTTACAATTACAGAGCTGACGAGCTAATGACACGTCGCAGTAATGTGGAAGTAAATGACAAACTCGACAATCGTAGCGTGGCTGCTCGCCGTCGTGCCAGCCGTTCATCATCAGCCGATAACGAGTCAAGCACCACCACATCACACAGCAGCAGGTCAAGTTCACACAGCAGACGCTCTTCAAGCAGTAGGTCGTCAAAAACGAGCAAAAGGGGACGAAACAGCAAAAGCAGCAGAAAGGAGAGCTCAAAATCGGCCACCGTGCGCAGCGGTGACACACTCATCGACATTGCTCGACGCAACGGCACTACCGTTGAAAAGCTCAAAAAGAAGAACAAAATTAAGGGCAGCATGATTAAACCTGGCCAAAAGCTAAAGGTAAGATAGCCCACCCTTTTTCAGTCAGAAAGAATTTAGGGTGGTTCTAATAACTCTGATAAGTTGATTTGTACCCTATCAGAATTATTAGAACCACCCTTTACTAATTCCGCCAACGCGTTAATCCACATAAGGGTAGTGCTGAATTTTTAGAACCACCCATCATTAACCCCAGCCCCATCACATGCGCACCACCCAACATTTTATATTCACACTCATTGCCATGTGTTTACTACTCACCTCATGCAACGACAGCATAACCGATGAGTACGCACACGAGCGCGCCTTTTTGAAGTTTGCCCCCGTAACAGGTGTCATACCCCTCTACAATGCTCTGAACAACACAGGCATGTTCTGCACCATCAGTTTAGGCACCAGCACGTTTAACTTTCGTGGGTCGGATGGTAAAACAGCCACCTACCCCTATTCAGCCGAAATTAAAGCCTATGGACAACCCGAATTTGTAGCAGGACTGGTAGTAGGACGTTCCTCACTGCCCAACATGAACATGCAATACCCCATTGTTGCCTACGACCTTGTGTGTCCCAACTGTTATGAGCAGTCGCTCATTATGCGTTCACTCACATTAAAGGGCGAAGAGTTGAGTTGCTCACGTTGCCACCGCGTTTACGACCTTACCCAGCAAGGCATCATTAAATCGGGCGAGGCGGGCAAGTCATTGTATCGTTACCGCACAGCCACCTATCGTTCCGACATAAGCGGTGGACTGCTCATCGTACTAAACTAAGAAGAAGGAGAGAGAGGGTAAGGGGAAGGCAATATGATTAATAACGCGTTGGCGGAATTAGTAAACAAGTTGACAAGTTAACGGGTTAACAGGTAAGTTTGCCAAG
>URDV01000152.1 GCA_900546605.1 uncultured Prevotella sp. | reverse complement strand
ACTTACCTGTTAACCCGTTAACTTGTCAACTTGTTTACTAATTCCGCCAACGCGTTGCTATTGTACTCTAAGCACAATGCAGATACTTAACTTTGTCATAGATGTGGTGCTAAAGAACAAAGTATATTAGTACTCTCTTTCGTCCAACGAATGGTTGGACGAAAGAGAGTACTATACTCATTGCCATTTGCAATTAGTACTACTTATCGTCCAACCATTCGTTGGACGATAAGTAGTACTAATATGCATAAGTGTTGAGCATGTGCTCAACACCTTTAGAATACGTAATAACTGAAGATTACGCGTTAGGCGGAATAAGTAAACAAGTTGACAAGTTAACGGGTTAGCAACTAAGAATGTCAAGTTTTTTTGATTTCTTACCATTCTGGATTTAACATAATAAGTAATGTATCGCGTACTTACTTGTCAACTTTTTTACCCATTACCCAAAAATTCTGCCAACGGGTTGATGATTTTAATAGGACACTTACTTGTTTACTAATTCCGCCAACGTATGACAACAATAATAAATCTCCTTTTAAAATGATTCAAGCTAACGTATAAGCCAGCATCATAATAAACGGCTCAAAATGCGTAACACTAAGTATGTTGCATTTGAGCCGTTCCTATTTTAGGGCTGTTCTATTAATTCTAACTTAAGTTTAATAGGGACCATCAGCCCGTATTTACTAAATACGAAAATAAGATGTGAACACTTAATCACAAGCCTGCGATATAACGAAGTCATCTTTATAGAAGACTTCAGATCCTGAAATTATTACACGCTGACGGAATGAGTAAACAAGTTAACTTATTATCCCGTTAACCCAAATACCCGTCAACCAATAATTACATTATTCATTGCATCCACAGCAACCTGTGCCATCAAAGCAATGAGTACATAACTTACATTTGGGCAAACCTATAGCCTCAACCAAAGTTTCAAGTTTGTTAAACCGCAATGAAGTTAGACCGAGGCGTTTGCGAATTTCCTCCACCATACGTTTGTACTCGGGAGAATCAGTTGTTGCGTATTTATCAAGATTCTTATCGGGGTCACCTTCAAAGTCACCTATAATACGGCGTGTTATCAACTCCATGTCACTCTTTGACGAGGTGAAACCTATGAACGGACAACCATAAATGAGTGGAGGACAAGCAATGCGCATGTGTACCTCGCGTGCCCCATCGTCAAACAACACACCTACATTATCACGCAATTGAGTGCCACGAACTATAGAGTCGTCGCAAAACAACACACGCTTGCCATTTAACATGTCGCGATTGGGAATCAATTTCATCTTTGCCACCAATGATCGCATCGACTGATTAGCTGGTGTAAAGCTACGCGGCCAAGTAGGAGTGTACTTTGAAATGGCACGCTGATAAGGTTTACGCATACCTGCAGCATAACCCAATGCCATACCTACTCCTGAGTCGGGGATACCGCAAACACAATCTACCTCGGTATCGTCCTCAGCGGCCATTAGGCATCCATTATCATAACGCATCTCTTCAACATTGCGCCCTTCGTAAGTAGAAGTAGGGAAGCCATAATAGACCCAAAGGAAGGAACATATTTGCATTTGTTTGCGTGGCGCACGTAGTTGCTCTATGCCATTGGAACGCAGACGTACCACCTCACCTGGACCTAAATAACGTTCTGTTACGTAGTCGAGGTTAGGAAAGGCAGTGCTCTCACTTGAGGCTGCATAAGCACCATCTTTTTTTCCTATAACTATAGGAGTACGTCCCCATGAGTCGCGAGCGGCTATTATACCGTCTTCGGTGAGTAACAACATGGAGCATGAACCTTTGATGTGACGGAATACATTGTCAATACCATCGGCAAAACTTTTGCCTTGAATGATGAGCAGTGCTACCAATTCTGTAGGATTGGTCTTACCCGATGATAGTTCAGCAAAGTGCATGTTTTGTGCTAACAGTTGCTTTTCTATCTCGTCAATGTTCTGTATTTTGGCTACCGTTACAATAGCAAAACGACCTAAATGTGAATTGAGTACAAGTGGTTGTGCATCTGTGTCGCTAATTACACCTATGCCTGATGTAGCTCCTGCAAAGCGCGAAAGCGTGGGTTCAAACTTGGTGCGAAAATAAGAACTTTCAAGGTTATGAATAGAACGCGTAAACGTACGTTCATGTTCATTGTATGTGGCCATACCGCCACGACGTGTGCCTAAATGTGAGTTGTAGTCTGTGCCGTAAAACAAGTCGGCTACGCATTCTATGCGCGATACGGTACCAAAGAAACCTCCCATGGTTGTGTTGTTAGTTGAATTTTGTGTTATGCGTGGTCCTAATAAGGTTCTTTTGTTGTTAGTATTAAATTCCTAAAAAAACAATAAGTCTGTTTTTTCGACCTTTAATAACCTAAAAACAAAAAGATGCGAATTCATTAGACTTTACCTAACGATTTCTGCATGCAAATTTAATATAAATGACAAAAAAGGGAGTAATTATATTCTCGTTTTTTTTCATCACTCTTTACTATTACATAAAATGTGCATTCCATGAATGTGTTTTCAATGTTGAACTTATTGTTTCTATGCCCCAACAAAATGGCCACAATAATTAACAACATATTTGTCACTACCCAGCCAATAGTTTGTCATAAAAACAATATGAGTGTTTATAAACATGAGCAATATGCTTTTTATGGTTGCACAGAACTGTGCGAGGTTACATTGCCCCACTCATTAGATACGGGCAATTACCTGTCGCAAGCTTTTTACAATTGTCCCAAAATGAAGCATCTGTATATTAAAAAGAATGCTGACAGAAGCGGACATTTGTTTGAAAGCGAAAATGGTGGTGTTTACTATGGCAGCTACTATGCTGACCGATTAATTAAAAGAGGCTCGCTTGCTTTACGTTCCGCCTAAAACTGAGGGTACATTCGTAGTGAATGAAAAAACTACTACCATTGCATTCGGGGCTATGCAGAACTGCATAAACGTACGTGAGATTGTATTACCCGAAGGGCTAACTACCATTATGGATAGTGCCTTTACCAATTGTGCTGCACTTTCAAAAATTAATTTGCCTAACTCCATTACTGGTACGCGTTTCTGAATGGTGTAAAGTTATGTACATGAATCTTAACAACATGCCTCATTTAAAGGAGATTCATTTGGAAAAGGCTTATATTTCATATGCTGACGATAACTATCAAGGAGTTGACTTGAGTCAAATATCTGTGTATGTGCCTAATGATTGTGTCGATATTTATAAAAATGATTATTGGTGGCGCAGTTTTCCCAACATTTATCCTGAGTCAGCCTCGGCTATTGATGCTATCAGACAGGATGGTTCCTCTGTGTTGAGCATTTACAACTTACAAGGTGTGCCTGTAAACAAAGCATCAACGGGTACCTATATATATAAGTATCCAAACGGACAAACAAAGAAGGTGATAGTGCATTGATGCCTTGTAAACCTTAGGTATGTTAGCAATCGTTATTTCACACCTACCTAAGTTTATTCATTGCATTGTTCACAAATAATTAATTATAATTGTGGGCAAAAGAATAAAAGTGATTAACTTTGCAATGCATTATGACAATACACCAATAAAGAATATACATAAAATCTTTTATGGAACTCATTGAACAACTTGTTGCGCGTGCTAAAGCTAACAAGCAGCGCATTGTTCTTCCCGAAGGTACGGAAGAACGCACCCTTAAAGCCGCAAACCGTATTCTTACTGACGGTGTGGCTGACCTCATTATTCTTGGTAATGTTGACGAAATTCATGGTCTCGCTAAGCAGTGGGGCCTTGGCAACATTGACAAGGCTACTATCATTGACCCTGCTACCAGTCCTAAAAAGGAGGAATATGCTGAACTCCTTGCCGAACTGCGTAAAAAGAAGGGCATGACCATTGAGGAGGCTCGCAAAAAGGTGCTCGACCCCTTGTACTTCGGTTGCATGATTATTAAGAGCGGTGATGCCGATGGTCAGTTGGCTGGTGCCCGCAACACTACGGGCAATGTGCTTCGCCCTGCATTGCAAATTATCAAAACGGCTCCTGGCATTACTTGTGTGAGCGGTGCCATGTTGCTGTTGACTCACGCTCCTGAGTGTGGTGATAATGGTGTGCTCGTTATGGGTGACGTAGCCGTAACTCCCGTACCCGATGCTAACCAGTTAGCTCAAATTGCTGTGTGCACAGCTAAAACAGCGCAAGCTGTTGCAGGCATCGACCCACGCGTGGCTATGTTGAGCTTCTCAACTAAAGGCTCTGCCAAGCATGAGGTAGTTGACAAGGTTACTGAAGCTCTTGGCATTGCTAAACAGTTGGCTCCCGAATTAAAAATTGATGGTGAGCTGCAAGCTGATGCTGCCTTGGTTCCCTCAGTAGCTGCTTCAAAGGCTCCTGGTAGCGAAATTGCTGGTAAGGCTAACGTGTTAGTTGTGCCTTCGCTTGAGGTGGGTAACATTGGTTACAAACTCGTTCAGCGCTTAGGTCATGCCACGGCTATTGGCCCTATTCTTCAGGGCATTGCTCGTCCTGTCAACGACCTTTCACGCGGTTGCTCTGTTGACGATGTTTACATGATGGTTGCTATCACCGCTAACCAAGCCATTGCGGCTAAAGAGGCTGAATAACAACACTTTTGTAATAGGCAAATGTGAGAATGTGCAAATGTGCAGATGACATGAACAACCCTTTTTATTCATATCAGCGCTCTGCTCATTCACACATTTGCTTTTTATTTTTCTAAAACTTAATTTACTAATTGTGCACACCCTATGGAATGTGCTATTGTAAAAAATATATTCTTTTTTTACAGCAGTACGTTAGCACATTTACACATATTCTATGAAAATTCTCGTAATCAACTGCGGTAGCTCTTCTATTAAGTACAAACTCTACGAAATGGACGATAAGTCTGTTTTGGCTGCTGGAGGTATTGAAAAGATTGGTCTTGAAGGTTCTTTCTTGAAGACTAAAATAAATGGCGAAACAAAAATTATTGAATCGCCCTGCCCCACACACACTGAAGGCATTAAACTCATGTTCGACACCTTGTTGAACCCCGTTTATGGTGCCATTAAGAGTTTGGACGAAATTGGTGCTGCAGGTCATCGCATTGTGGCTGGTGGACGCTTTACCAAGAGCCAAATTGTAACAGACGAAATGTTGCAAGAGTGGAAACAATACATGGAGTTGGCTCCGCTACACTCTGACGCGCACCTTAAAGGCTACGTGGCTGTTAAGGAAATGTTGCCCAACTTACCACAGGTGTTTGTATTCGACACAGCTTTCCATCAAACCATGCCTGCCAAGGCTTACATGTATGCTGTGCCTTACAAGTATTATGAACAGAACAACATTCGTCGTTGGGGTGCACACGGCACAAGCCACCGCTTTGTTACAGCTCGCGTGTGCGAGGTGCTCGGCGTAAAGCCCGAGGATGTTCGCATCATCACTTGCCACATTGGCAATGGTGCCTCTGTTTCTGCTGTTAAGTATGGCAAGTGTGTTGACACTTCAATGGGTCTTACTCCGCTTGAAGGCTTAATGATGGGTACACGCTCAGGCGATGTTGACCCTTCAGCCGTGTTGAGCATCATGAAGAAGGAAAGATCGGAAGAGCGTCG
>URDV01000151.1 GCA_900546605.1 uncultured Prevotella sp. | reverse complement strand
GTCTATGATCTTTGGATAACATGATTATATTGCCACGGACTTATGCAACTGTGCCGTTATGATTCGATGCAAGTATTTTGTTTTGCTCTGATTTGCATAAAGATCAAGAGCAAACAAGGTGTTATATCCCCTTACTACGAAAAATATAAGAAAGAAAATTATTAACAACAAATTAACTTCAAATTTATCAACAATCCATGCGCAGGATTTAACCTTTCTGCACGGGATAAAAATTACTATCTATGAACAAAAAGATGCTTTTGTTGGCTTGTCTTTTTGGGTGGGTTTTGCAGGCTTTAGCAGGAATTAAAGTCAGCACGACTCAACCTGGAGTTGGCAAGCCTGAACATCTGTACACGATGGTTAGTGGTAATGGAATCTATGCCAATGGCATGACAGGTACCACAAAAACCGAGTCGAAGTACGGACAATTTGCGTTTTATGAAACCAGTACGTCTGGGCAGTATTTTATTTATAGCTACACGGCCAATAAATGGGTTACTTATACTCAGGCAAGTAGCTATAGCGAAGGTACTACCAACTTTGTAAAGATGTCTGATCAAAAGTCGGAAACTTCAAAGTTTATCATTAATGAATACGCTACAGACAAATACCAAATTCAACCTGTGACAAGTAGCGGAACTGGTGATAGGTACCTCAACTGGTATCAAGGTGTTGGTAGTAATCCACTTGACAATGCCTCTGTAACACTTGGCCTTTGGAAGCAAAATGGAACTGATGATGCTGGTAGCCGTTGGACTTTCTCAGAAGTTATTCCTCCTGCAGTAGGTGCTACCCCTGTGCTTCCTGAAAACTTGCAGCAGATTCAAGAGCAGTATGGCAAACAAACTTATGACATTGCTGTGCTCTATCCCAAACAGCAAGACGCTGTAGGTAACGCACAAGTAGCAACCGATAACAATGGTTCAGTTATCACACTCTATAATAATGTGTTGGCTGCTACTTTCGTTAAGGAACGCGATTACCTTTGGTTTGGTGGTTCAAAGGCAATGAACCTTGAAGCAGGTACAGAGCCTTTCACCATTGCTTTTGGCACAGGTTACAACGTTCCTGCAAGTGCAATGACCTTGAAGGACGTTAAAGTTGTTGACGTTGCTGGCGATGCTAAAGCCGTGGGTGGTGCAGAGCACTACAATGGCAAGATGATTGTTGCCAACTACGAATACACTTACCAAGAAAAGAAACTCGAAGTGGTATGGAAAGCTGTGTTGCGTGATGGCAGCCACTATCTCCGTACTGAAATGGAATTGAAGGGTGACAATGTAGATATGTACAACATTGTACCTCTTATTTACAATGTAGATAGCAAGGCAGCTGGTTCTAAACCTGCAGTGGTAGGTAACACCCGCGGTGCCGTGATAATGTCTGATAAAATCTTTGCTGGTCTTGAACATCCTACTGCTTACAACACAGTGGGCGATGCAACAGGCGATGAAGATAAATATGACTTGACTAAGACTTATGATGACGTTGCTTTGACAGCTCAGTCATGGGTTGATATGGACGACAATTTGGTTCCTGCACGTATTAAGGAAACTACAGGTAAGGAACCCAGTGCCATTCGTCAGTACATTAAGGAAGGTTACGAACTGAAGGAAAACCAGAAGGTACAAGTTACACTTACTTATACAGGTGGTAGTCACCGATTAAATATCGGTGGTGTTGATATGTATTCAAGCACAGCTTCGAATATTGATGCCAACGACTATCATTTTGGTTATACAGGTAGTAACCACGACAAGAACGTGTATACCTTTGTAGCTCCTGCCGATGGTACATACACCATTCGTTTGATGGTTGATGGCGTGAGCGAAAGCATTACTGCTTCAAGTAAATTGAGCGTAAAGGTATTTACACCGAAAGAAGGTGTTGTGATTACTTCAGACATCGTGCCTATTAAGGGACGTTGGAGCCGCAACACAACCCTTGCTGCGGGTGAAACCTGGAAGATTAGTGCAGTAGTAGGTCTTGTAGCTCCTGACCAAGCACGTCGTTCGTTCCTTGCTTACTCTGAGCGTGAACGTGCAGTGCCTTGGCGTGCAAATCCTGCTTACATCAGCTGGTACGAACTCAACATTAACCGCAACAACGCAGCTCCTGGTTCAGAGCCTAACAACATGACTGCTGATCAGGTGCTTGATGTTGAAGAACAATGGTTCGATAAACTCTATACACAATTTGGTGTAGCTCCGAATAGTTTTGTAATTGACGATGGTTGGGATACTTATGGTGAGTGGAATTTCCACGCAGGTTTCCCCAACGAAATGCGTGACATTAGCGCCCTTGCAGCTAAGATGAATGCTGGTGTAGGTGCTTGGTTAGGTCCTGTAGGTGGCTATGGTCAGAGCGGTAATTATCGTCGTAACTATTGGAACCAAAATAACCGTGGTGGCATGGTATTGGGTAATCCTAAGTACTACGAGGTATTCAAGAAAGCTGCTACCAACTTGATTCAGAACCAAGGACAGAAGAACAACGGAACAGGCAGTTTCCAATTCTTTAAGTTCGATGGTATTTCTGCACAGTTCTCTGCAACAGGTCCTGACAATGGTGATGCAGGTAACGAAAATGCAGAAGGTATCATCCGTCTAGAACGCTTTGTTCGCGAAGAACTCAAGCGCGACATCTTCTTCAACACAACAGTAGGTACATGGGCTTCGCCTTTCTGGTTCCATTACACAGATGCTGTTTGGCGTCAAGAAAACGACTATGGTACTATAGGCAATAACAAGATTGACCGCGAAAACTGGATTACCTATCGTGACCGTCTTGTTTATCAAAACTTTGTAAAGAACAGTCCTATCTGTCCTATCAATACCTTGATGACACACGGATTTATCCTTAGTTCACATGGTGCTGTAAGCAAGAACATGGATTATGATGCTTGCCGTCGTGAATTGCGTTGTGCTTTTGCTTGTGGTAGTGGCATGGTTGAGCTTTACAACGACTATGCATTGATGAACTCTATTCAGCACGGTCAACTCTGGGCAGATTTGGCAGAGTGCATTAAGTGGCAAAAGGCAAATGCAGATGTATTGCCCGATGCACACTGGGTAGGTGGTAATCCTTGGACAGGCAGCAAGGCTGAAATCTATGGTTGGGCTGCATGGAATGGCGAAAAGGCTACCTTCACTCTCCGTAATGGTAGCAACGATGCACAAACCATAAAGCTTACATTGCGCAAGGCATTAGAAATTCCTGCCAGCGTAAATACTTCGATTGTTCTTACCAAAGCATTCCTCGACCAAGTTGCACTTTCAGGTCTTACTGAAGGTCAGGCTATCAACATCGATACCGAACTCACTTTGACATTGCCTGGTAGCTCAGTATACGTATTCAATGGTCGTGATGTAAAGACTGCCGAAGTGAAGGTATCTTCAATCACTACCAACAGTGACACTTACACTGTTCTTCGTGGTGAAACTTGTGGTGTGCAAACAACCCTCGCTCCTGTAAACGTAACCAACAGCATGCTCGAATGGACATCTTCGAATGCAGACGTAGCAACTGTTTATAATGGTTTGATTCGTGGTTTGAAGGCAGGTGAGTGTAACATCACTATCACAGCCAACGATGGTAGCGGCATTACTAAAACTGTAAAGGTTATTGTAAGTGAAAAGCCCGAGGAACCTTATAACACCAACTTCGATAAGAAGGCTAAGGCAACTCGTTCAAACCGTAAGATTACAAAAATCACCTTCAAGGCTGGTACAGGAGAGAACAAAGAAATCGCCATTTCTCATACCACTCCTTACTTGGATATGACTTCAACGGTTCTTACTTGTGAACCTGGTGAGGAAATTAGCAGCTCTATCGTGTTCTTAGGTTCTTGGATGCATGGATATGTTTATATCGATGCAAACAAAGACCAAAAGTTCTATTTCAAGGATGGTTCGACTGACCTAACAGATACTGAGCTTTACAGCTATGCTTACTACAAGGGTGTAAACTCAAAGGGGCAGAGTATTTCAAACCCTGATTTGGGTGGTACCATTGCCATCCCTACATTTACAGCTCCTACAACTCCTGGCACTTATTGCATTCGTTTTAAGCTTGACTGGGATAACATCGATCCTGCTGGACGCATTGGAGAAGATGGTACTTGCACGGGTAACAATGGTATCCTTGCTAATGGTGGTGGTATCATCGACATGACGCTGAAGGTGGGTAATGCAACCGAGCAATTCCACATCACCAATGCAGGCTTTGGTACTTTCTATACCTCAGATGCTTACAATATGCCTGCTGGCGTAACGGGTTACACCATTGTTAACACCCAAGACAATCGTTTGATTGCAGAGCCTACTTATGCTGAGGGAACGCTCGTTCCTGCCAAAACAGCACTTATTGTGAAGGGTAATGAAGGTGACTACACTTACGAACCCATCATTTCATCGCAAACCACAATTCTTGGCAATAAGTTGCATGGCACAGACACTGAGGCAACTACGCAAGTTGAGGGTACTGATGTGAAGTACTATAAGTTTGCTTACAACAATGCAGGCGACAAGCTTGGTTTCTATTGGGCAAACGAAACAGGTGCAGCTTTCACCAATGGTGCACACAAGGCATTCCTTGCACTCGACTTTGGCACAGCATTGAGCCCAATGCGTGGTTTCTCGCTCAACGATTTGTTTGGTGGCATCACTTCAATCCATTCAATCGTTAATGCAGAAAAGGCTTCTCAGCGCATCTACGACCTCAACGGACGTAGCATTAATAGTTTGAATGGTCTTTCTAAGGGCGTTTACATTGTTAATGGCAAGAAGGTAATCATTAAATAAACACATACATATAAAAAAGTAGGTGCCTTTAGTAGCGCTTATGGTTTTGCTTTAGGCACCTACTTACCTTATTATGACCAACCAGATGAAAAAAGCATATTCTGCCCCAACATCAAAATCTTTCCGTTTCCAAACGGAAAGCAACATCCTTAACAACTCCATAGAGTTTAGTTATAATAATGAATATACAGAACGCGAACAACTCTCTAATCAAAAATCAGAGAATTGGAGTAGTGAGTCTTGGACGGACTCTGATAGCGAATAGTTTCTTTAACAAGAACTTATAACGCAAAATCTGCAAGCATTCAGACACACCATACCGTGTGTTTGAGGCTTGCAGATTTTGCGTTTTGTAGGTTGGGAGATGATGAAATCGTCTAAACTTTTCTGACGAAGATTATATTTAAACTATTATCTCTTCTAATTTTAATCTTTGTCTTTTTTTTGACCATTCTTTGATTGTGGTGCTTATGTCGGAATAAATACGCTTTAAGTTCACAAAGTACAATTCATCCGTCAAAAAGAACAATCATTCTTAATGAAATGTTACGTACTTTGCTGCATGAAACGATTTATATTACATAGCACATACACAATGTGTACTGCTGCATTACTAATATCATGCGAGTTGTTTGACTATCATCCTTATGATACGCGTGTTAATGGTAAACACAACATTAATGCACAAAACATACAGCGTATAGAGAAGGATTGTCATGGCAAAGAAACCATCACTTTTGCTGTAATAAGCGATACACAGCGATGGTATGACGAAACAAATGATGCTGTAAAAAGTATTAATGCTCACGACAGTGTTGACTTTGTTATACATTGCGGTGATA
>URDV01000150.1 GCA_900546605.1 uncultured Prevotella sp. | reverse complement strand
TTGGCGCTTGTTCGCGTATAGGGAAAGTGGCATAATACAATGAGCGATCTTTAAAGTACGTTTGATAAGCATTTTGCATCTCCACAATAAACTTTTCACCATGCTCATTTTCGCAATACACGTCGAATATGGCTTTACGTTCAGCATATACATCTCCTACATGCTCGCTATTCAAGAAGGTAACTTCCTTAACCACTTGCTCACCATTAAACAATGAGTTGAGGAAGTCTATGAGCAAGTCTTTATTTATGTCTGAGCCAAAGATGCGTTTAAAACCAAAATCGGTCAGCAAACTGATATATCGTTCTTCTGTCAGTCGCATAGTTCATATTGTTTTATGGTGTTGGCAACAAAATTAGCACATTATAATGAAAACCCCAATATGTTTGTTGGTAAAAGTGGGCAAGACGGGTTAACGGGTTAACAGGTTAACAGGTTAACGGGTTAACGGGTTAACTGGGTGACATGTTAACAGTTCTTTTTAGCTTCTTACCATTTTGACTTTAACATAACGTATGTAGCATACTTACTTGTTAATCCCCCCAAAAAAATTCTGCCAATGGGTTGATGGACGACATAGCTGTCTCGCTATTGTGTGAATTAATATCGTTACCTGGCTGTTATAAGAACTGATGTATTGTTAATGGATGTCATAAAATATGTTCTATAACATGTATTCATGTATTATATATATGGCAAAACCGTATGTTAATTGGATGGGTTCTTCATATTTAGTTTATAAAATTTAAGTGTATGAATGATTGTAAGTGACTGAAAATCAATGATGAAGATTTTTAAAAAGTTTATATTTTAATTATATCCCCTTTTCTTCATAAATTCTTAATAGTAGTTTTGCAACGCGAATTGAGCAAAAGCCGTCGCAATCAGCTTACCGAAAGTAACAACACATAATAAATACAACATAGGCAAAACATGATGAAGAATTTATTGTTTACCCTATCGCTTGCTTGCCTATCGATGACAGCAGCAGCGCAAGACCTACAATCGCCTAATGGGAATTTCAAAATGAATTTCTCACTCGATGCACAAGGTCGTCCTACATATTATCTTAAATATAAAGGGCGCGATATTATCAAGCCCTCACACCTTGGAATAGAACTCAAACAAGAAGACCCCAATAAGGCACAAGACTATGAATTTAAAACGCGTGCTGATGCTTCGAAATTGGCTCAAAAGGCTGACCTCATGACGGGTTTTGTTGAAACTAACCATACGACGACCACATTTGATGAAACGTGGCAACCTGTTTGGGGCGAGGAAAGTAGCATTCGTAACCATTACAATGAATTGTGTGTTACGCTGTCGCAACCAAAGAATGAACGGGAAATAAAGATACGTTTCCGTATGTTTGATGATGGACTTGGCTTTCGATATGAATTTCCTGCACAAAAGAATTTGACCTACTTTACTATAAAAGAGGAACACACACAGTTTGCTATGGCAGGCGATCACACCGCATGGTGGATACCTGGCGACTATGATACGCAAGAGTATGAAACAGTTACCAGCAAACTTAGTGAAATTCGTGGGTTGATGAAGAGCGCGGTGACGCAAAATTCATCACAAACCCCTATATGGCAGGGTGGGGTGCAAACAGCCCTTATGATGAAGAGCCAAGACGGACTCTACATAAACTTGCATGAAGCTGCTTGTATTGACTATTCAACCATGCACCTTAACTATGATGACAAGACCATGACCTTTGAAAGTTGGCTCACCCCAGATGCACGTGGTGACAAAGGTTATTTGCAAGCTCCCTGCACCTCGCCTTGGCGTACGATTATAGCAGGTGAACATGGTGCTGACATCTTGGCATCGCGCATGACGCTCAACTTAAACGAACCTTGCAAAATAAAAGATACATCGTGGATAAAGCCTACCAAGTATATTGGCGTTTGGTGGGACATGATTACCAACAAAGGTACTTGGGCTTATACCAATGACTTCTCTACCGTAAAATTAGGCGAAACAGACTACACACATGCCAAGCCTAATGGAACTCACTCAGCTAATACCGAAAATGTGAAGCGCTACATTGACTTTGCTGCAGAAAATGGTTTTGACGCGGTACTTGTTGAGGGATGGAACATTGGTTGGGAGGATTGGTTTGGACATGAAAAGGACTATGTGTTTGATTTTGTCACTCCTTATCCTGACTTTGATGTCAAGGCAATTCATGAATATGCTGCTTCGAAGGGCGTAAAAATGATTATGCACCACGAAACATCTGGTTCGGCTCGTAACTATGAGCGTCATCTTGACAAGGCTTACCAGTTTATGGTTGACAATGGTTACCCCGCAGTTAAGAGTGGCTATGTGGGTAACATTGTTCCACGCGGTGAACATCACTATGGTCAGTGGATGAACAATCACTACTTATATTGTGTAACCAAGGCCGCTGACTATAAAATAATGGTCAATGCACATGAGGCTACTCGTCCTACAGGTATATGTCGCACCTATCCTAACTTAATTGGAAATGAGAGTGCACGTGGTACAGAGTATGAGAGCTTTGGTGGGAATGCCGTTGACCACACTACTATATTGCCTTTTACACGTTTGATAGGTGGCCCGATGGACTATACTCCAGGCATTTTTGAAACAGATTGTTCAAAAATGAATCCTTCAAACACCAGTCGTGTGCGCACAACCATAGCTCGCCAATTGGCTTTGTATGTAACCATGTATAGTCCCTTGCAAATGGCTGCTGATGTGCCAGAGCATTATAAGGAGCATATGGATGCATTCCAATTTATCAAAGACGTGCCTGTTGATTGGCAAAAGAGTCTTTACTTGGAGGCTGAACCTGGTGACTATGTAACAATAGCTCGTAAGGATAAACACTCTGAAAACTGGTTTGTAGGTTGCTCGGCTGATGAGAATGGTCACACGGCTAATCTTAAACTTGACTTCCTCACTCCTGGTAAAAAATATTTGGCCACCATTTATGCTGATGCCAAAGATGCTTCATGGGATAAGAATCCTAAAGCTTATACCATTACTCGTAAGGTGGTAACTAATAAAACAAACTTGAAACTGCATGCTGCAAGTGGTGGCGGTTTTGCTATCAGCATTGTAGCACAGTAGGAATCGCTTTAAGTTCAAACCTTTGAACTTCCCCTCCCTTTTTTACACGCAAATCACTAATACTTCTTAATATCATGAACAAGAAGATGCTCAACTCCAAGCTTTTGTCGCTGATGTTGGCAGGAGCAAGCCTTCCGCTCGGTGCTTTGGCACAGGGCCTCACGGTGAGCGGACATGTGCAAGACACAACGGGCGAATCAGTAGCCTATGCTACTGTAACTGTACCTGGGTCGAAAACGATGACGCAAACCGATGCGAATGGTAATTTTAAAATTAATGTAAAGCCCGGAGCAACCCTCCGCGTGGCTTATATAGGTTACAAAACGGCTACTGTAAAGGCTGATGGAACAGTGGTAATTACGCTTGAGGATAACTCAACGTTGAATGAAGCTGTTGTTATTGGTTATGGTGTAGCTAAGAAAAATGACCTAACAGGTTCAGTAACAGCTATCAAGCCTGATGATAAAAACCATGGTCTGCAAACTTCAGCCCAGGATATGATTCAGGGCAAGGTGGCAGGTGTTAATGTGGTGAGCAATGGTGGTACTCCTGGTGGTGCCGCAACGATTCGTATTCGTGGTGGTTCTTCACTGAATGCTAAAAATGACCCACTGATTGTAATTGATGGTTTGGCCATGGATAATGATGGTATTGAAGGTTCACCTAATGCACTCACATTGGTTAACCCGAACGATATTGAAACCTTCACTGTGTTGAAGGATGCTTCGGCTACCGCCATCTATGGTTCACGCGCCTCAAATGGTGTTATCATCATCACTACTAAGAAGGGACGCAAAAATACCCGTCCGCATGTGTCGTACAATGGTAATGTGTCAGTAAGCACCAATACCAAGTATCTGGATGTGCTCAATGCACAAGAGTTTATTGACTTGGTGCGTCGTCGCACGGGGCTGACCGATGATGCTGCCTGGCAAGCTTCAGAGTATTATAACTCATTGGGCTATTGGAATGCTGCAGGCGAACACCACTTTGCCGACACCGATTGGCAAAAGGAGATATTCCGTACTGCTGTATCAACTGACCATAACATCACTTTGAGTGGTGGCATTAAGAATATGCCCTACCGCGTAAGCTTTGGTTATACCAACCAAAAGGGTACACTCAAGACATCAGACTATAGCCGTTACACGGGTAGCTTCAATATTTCGCCCAGCTTCTTGCAAGATCACTTGTCGGTTAACCTTAATGGTAAGTTCATGTATTCGCGTTCATCATACGCCAACACTGATGCCATTGGTCAGGCATTGAACATGGATCCTACCAAGCCCGTATATGATGATCGTGCTGAGGCAAAGGAGTATGGTGGCTTTTGGCAATGGCCTTCTACGGCAGACTTTGGTGATAGCCAGTGGACACACACTAACAATAAATTGGCTGTAGGTAACCCTGTAGCAGTGTTGTTGCAGCAAGAAAATATTGGTAAGAGCCGTTCCTTGCAAGGCAACCTTGAATTAGACTATAAGGTGCATGGATTTGAAGACTTGCGCTTGCACGTGAATGGTGGCATGGAAGTAGCCCATGGTCATAGTGATAAAACTTGTTTGCCTACCGATTATGGCAATATATACTATGGTAGCAAGGGGTGGAATGAGTCAGACAAGTATAACCTCTCGCTCAACATGTATGCACAGTACTCTAAAAACTTTACTGAGGCACATCACTTTGATGCTATGTTAGGTTATGAGTGGCAGCACTTCCATCGTAAAACAGACTATAGTTATCCCGTTTACTACCCATCCACTCACTTGGCGCACCCAGGTGAATTGACCAATCCTAACTACTTTGCTGAAAAGAATAGCTTGTTCAAAACCGAATATTATTTGGTTAGCTTCTTTGGTCGTTTCAACTATAGCTTGTTGAATCGCTACCTTATTACTTTCACGTTGCGTGACGATGGCTCATCACGTTTCTCAAAGGATCAGCGTTGGGGACTCTTCCCTGCAGCCGCCTTTGCTTGGAAAGTAAAGGAGGAAAGCTTCTTGAAGGATGTTAAGGCAGTGACCGACTTAAAGCTTCGCTTAGGTTGGGGTATCACAGGTCAGCAAGAGCATGGCTATGGCGACTATGTTTACATGCCTAACTACACACAGAATGTAGCTGGAGCTTTCTATCCTATTGTAGGTGATGGCTCAACTTATCGCCCTGAGGCTTATAATAAGGATTTGACTTGGGAAAAGACTACTACTTATAACGTAGGTCTTGACCTCGGTTTCTGGAATAACCGTGTAGTAGCCAACCTCGATTGGTATTACCGCAAAACAACCGATTTGCTGAACACGGGCTTTGTAGCAGTAGGTTCAAACTTTAGTAGTAGTGTACTCAGCAACATAGGTTCGCTGCATAACACTGGTTTTGAAGCCATGTTAACCGTACGTCCTATTCAAACTCGAGATTGGGGTTGGGAAGTATCGTACAACATAGGTTGGAACAAAAATAAAATTGACGAACTCGTAGCCTCACAAGGTAGGGTGTTCAAAATTGGCATCAAAAACGAGACCACTTTTTAGGCTGTTTTGAG
>URDV01000149.1 GCA_900546605.1 uncultured Prevotella sp. | reverse complement strand
ATGCTTATGTTCATTGCTATAATAAAGAAAACATTAGTTATGCGATGCGAAGTTACAAAGATTATAGGAAATATAGAAAAATTAGACCGCATAACAAAAAAAATAGTGAACAAGGATAACATTCCCTCCTTATTCACTATTCTTTTACCATTACTTAATTATTGAGCATAATGGCTGTAAAGATTCGTCCCGACTGAATGCCTAACCTACGAGCCGAGAAAAATGTATCATAATGTTTATAGGTGCATATACCAGCCACTTGAATGTTTTGTAAAGGCACCCCCGCTTGTTCCAGTAGAAACGCGTTTGCAGCCCACAAGTCTATATGTGGCTTAGCATAAGGCCTATATTGAAAAATGTTATCGTTAAAACCAGCCTGTTTAAAAGCATCAACCACCTCATGCCCTACCTCAAATGCGTCAACTGATATACCTGGACCTATAATGGCAGAGCATGTTTTTGCGTCTGTGCCATACGTAGTCGACATTTTTTGTAGTGTCTTTAGCGCAATTTTTTTTACAGTTCCCCTCCATCCTGCATGAATAGCAGCTACGGCATGGTGAGCATTGTCTACAATCAAAATGGGGATACAATCGGCAGTTGAAACGCCAATGCACTGATGGGCCATATTCGTGATAAGTGCATCAACATTTTGCATCTTTTCGTTACGCATCTCGAATGAGGATTGGACAAGAGCCTGATCAACACACAAGATGTTGTCTGTATGTGTTTGTCGTGGTAACCACAATTGCTGTTCACTTATGTTCAGTTCCTCACATAGCCACCTTTTGTTACGTATTACGCGTTCAGGTGAGTCGCCACAATAGTGCGTCACATTGAAAGCCGCATAATTTCCCATAGCAGCTAGTTCTTCGGCTGAGATGTTTGCTATGGGTGAAAGCCTTGTGGTAGAAAAAGCGGTTACTGATGGCCATGTTTCATACTTTAATAATGTGCCCATGTTGTTAAATATATGAAGATAGTGTGTGTTGAAAAGGGCAAAGGTTTAGTCCTCTAAATCCTCAATGTCATAAATGTCATCATCCGAAATGCCGTCCTCGTCAGCCAAATCTTCTACATCGTAGTCAGCTTGCCAGTCAGAGAAGTCTGTGGCAAACATTTGTGCTTCACGATTGCGATGAACAATAGAACCACCTTCAGTAACCGATTGCAATTTATTGCTTTCGCTGTTCAATTCTTCCCACAATATGTCTTTGAGTTGCTCTAACCCATAACCCGTGACAGCAGAAATGTAAACCACAGGTAAGTCGGTAGGAAGTTCGGAGCGTAACATTTCCATTAACTCTTCATCTAATAAATCACTCTTGGTGATAGCCAACACACGATGCTTGTCGAGCATGCCAGGGTTAAATTTGGCAAGTTCGCCCAATAGAATGTTATATTCTTTTGCTATGTTGTCAGTATCACCAGGAACCATAAATAAAAGCAAAGAGTTGCGCTCTATGTGTCGCAAAAAACGTAGTCCCAATCCGCGACCTTCACTTGCACCTTCAATAATGCCAGGAATGTCGGCCATTACGAACGATTTGTGGTCGCGGTAGGCCACTACTCCTAAGCTTGGTTCCATGGTGGTAAATGGGTAGTTGGCTATTTTGGGACGAGCTGATGATAGTGCCGAAACAAGTGTTGATTTTCCAGCATTAGGAAAACCCACCAAACCTACATCGGCAAGTAGCTTAAGTTCTAAGATTACCATCATCTCTTGCATAGGCTCTCCTGGTTGAGCGTAGCGAGGAGCTTGGTTAGTTGAGGTACGAAACTGCCAGTTGCCTAAGCCGCCACGACCGCCCTTGAGCAACATTACCACCTGACCATCTTCAGTAACATCGCAAAGGTATTTGCCAGTTTCGGCATCGTAGGCCACAGTTCCAGGTGGTACATCAATATATCGGTCGGCACCATCAGAACCATGTGAGCAGCATTTTGAACCATTGCCACCATTTTCGGCAAAAACGTGTCGTTCGTAGCGCAAGTGCAATAGTGTCCAATAGTTATGATTGCCACGCAAGTAAATGTTTCCACCTCGTCCGCCATCACCCCCATCGGGGCCACCGTTGGGTTGATATTTGGCTCGGTGCATGTGCATGGAACCTCTACCGCCCTTACCTGAGCGGCAAAAAATCTTTACGTAGTCTACAAAATTTGATTCGGCCATATATTGAGTTGTGATGTACGGAATGTATTGAATGAATCTAAACTCTTCAAACGAAGTTAAATGTTTCTACTTATACCTCGTAAAGGCTCAGACCATTTTATTGATAGTAAAATGTGCAAATGTGTTGAAACGGCATGAACGTTCAAGGTGCGTCAAGCCCCCTGCGACTTCTACGCCGTAGCACATTTGCACATTATGTATTTTAAGCAGGTGCTCAAGGAAATACCAAGTTAACACCTACTTAACACGTTGGCGGAATTAATTAACGAGTTGATAGGTTAACGGGGTAACAGGTTCGTTTGTCAAGCTTTTTTTACTTTTTACCATTCTGACTTTAACATAACAAGTGGCGTATAGTGTACTTACTTGTTAACCTGTCAACTTGTTAACCCGTTCTCCAATTAATCCGCCAACAGGGACCTACTTAAGAAAAAGATATGCTTCAATCCTATCTTTTAGAGGTTATCAATAACAGCGCAAAGGGCGGCGTTAATTTCTTCAAGCTCACCATAGCCCTTAACAGCATGACGTTTGCCTTCTTTTTCGTACCACTCAATCAAGGGAGCAGTTTGACCATTATACACGTCGAGACGCTTCTTTATGGTTTCAGCATTATCGTCAGCGCGGCCTGAAGTTTTGCCACGATTAATAAGGCGTTCCATAAGCATTTCCTCAGGAACATCAAGTTCAAGCATGCCAGCAACTTCGGTATTACGCTCAGCTAACATCTTCTTTAAAGCTTCAGCTTGAGGAATGGTGCGAGGGAAACCATCAAAAATAACACCTTCGCAAGGGCAGAGCGCATCATAAGTGGCTGCAAGGATGTCAATCATCAACGAGTCAGGAATGAGTTGTCCGTTGTCGATATAGCCCTTAGCTGTTTTGCCAAGTTGCGTACCATTCTTAATCTCGGCACGAAGCACATCGCCTGTTGAGATATGCTTAAAACCATATTTCTTTACGAGCAAGTCGCTCTGAGTGCCTTTGCCTGAACCAGGAGCACCAAAGATAACAATATTCTTCATTCTTTTGTGTTGTATTATATGTGAAATGTTTAGTTAAGATAACTTATTCAGTAACCGTGTAGATGCAAGGCAAGTTGCGTCCCTCGCCATCGTAGTCTAAGCCATAGCCAACAATAAAGTCATTGGGTATTTCAAAGCAGCAGTAGGGTATATCAAGCTTTACTTGTAGGTTACCTGGCTTAACGAGCAGAGCTGCAATGCGTACCTCACGGGGTTGCTTTTCAGCTAATAAATGCAGTAAGTGCTCCATAGTAAGTCCAGAGTCAATAATATCCTCAATAATAACTACGGTTCGATCCTTAATGTCTTCTTTCAGCCCAATGAGTTGTTTTACGGATCCCGTTGAAGAAGTTCCCTCATATGAGGCCATGCGCACAAATGAAATTTCACAAGGTGTGGTAATGCCACGCATAAGGTCGGCAGCAAAAACAAATGATCCATTCAGCACAGCTAAGAACAAAGGCTTTTTGTCTTCCAATTCATGGCTTATTTGTGCCGCTATTTCTGCAACACGTGCTTTGATTCTTTCTTCAGGAATTGAGACCGTAAACTGTCGGTCGCGAACAGTAATTTTATCCATGGGTGTATAGCGTTTTGCTTTTTGATAAAGAGTAAGTCAATTGCATTGTTTATTACAACAAACTCACTTGCTACAATATACCATTGTATGTCGTTTCAGACTGCAAAGTTAACATAACTACTTGCTTTATGCAAGAAAATGAAGAACTTTGTAACTTTTAATACTCATAACTTCAATTGTTGTGTGGCGTATTTCAGCACAAGGGGGCGATGTGTGATAAATATGATTGTGCGATTAGAGTAACGCTGAATGATACGTTTCAACACAATCTCCTCGGTAGCAGGATCAAGCGATGAAGTTGCTTCGTCAAATATGAATATGTTGCCATTTGTTAGCAACGCACGCGCTATAGCTATGCGCTGAGCCTGTCCTTCTGATAGTCCATCACCCGCCTCGCCACATATTGTGTCAAGCCCGTCTGACTTTTTAAATACAAAGTCGGCTGCAGCTGTGTGTAACGCATCTTTCAATTCCTGCTCTGTTGCTTGTGGGTTGCCTAACAATAGGTTACTACGTATGGTTCCTGAAAAGAGCGTATTGCCCTGTGGAACGTAAGCAAAGTTGCCGCGCATACAAGGCTGCATGGCATGACATGCATTCTTGCCATCTGTTAAGTATATATTGCCACTTACGGGCGATATGAGCGAAAGCAGGAGTCGTATTAGCGTAGTCTTTCCTGCTCCTGTTTCGCCCACAATTGCCGTTATGCTATTGGGCGGAAATTGGTAATTAAAATGGTTGAAAATAAGACGCGATTTATGCGTGTATTGAAACGTTACATCAGTAAAATTTATGCCAACAGAAGGTATTAGCTTAACAGGTGCCTTGCCATCCTCTTGTGGTATATCCTCCATCTCCATTAAGCGTTCAGCAGCAGTAAATGAAGTGATGAAAATAGGTATAAACTTTGAAAGGTTGCGCACAGGGTCTTGAATCTGTCCCACCAACTGAATGAAGGCAAGCATAGCTCCGTAGGTAATTGTGCCCTGCGAAAGGCTTGAAGCTCCCCAAACAAAGGTGATGAAATAGCCTGTTCCAAAGCCAACATTAAGCAAACCTCCTGACAGAGTAGCATATTTTGTCTTAGTGAGTATTACACGATGCAAGTTGCCTTGCTGCATAGCAAGTTGACTAATAAAGTTCTCCACACGCTGTAAAGTCTTAACAATCATAACATGTTGCAAGGTCTCTTGAATGATTGATTGAATGCGGCTTTCCTCATCACGCGCTTGGTGCGATAGATTTCGCATCTTTTTAACATAGAGTTTACTGCTTATGATGAAAAATGGTATTACACACACAATAATAATAGCCAAAGTACGGTCCATAAAAAATAGGAACAAAAAAGCTCCGGTAAATTGTGTGAGGGTGGTAAAAAGCGAAGGTATGCTTTCTGTCGTAAAATTCACAACGTCGGTGACATCACGTTCTATGCGGTTTGTAAGATTACCCGTATGAAAGTTTTTTATGTCAGTCCATTTGCTACGTAATAGTTGGGCAAAAATGTGCTGTCGCATACTATTTTGCGCCTTTACACCGAGTGTGGCACGTATCCATCGTGATGAGAGACCAATTGTGATGCGTGTTACCATGATGGCTGCTATTAAACTAAAAGCCTGTACCAAAGTGAATCGAGTGCTATGGTGCGTAGCTATGTCTATAGCCAACTTGGTGGCCCACACAAAGCATAAGTCAAGCAAAACGAGTAATGTACCTATTATGGTGTTGAGCGTTACTTGCAACTGATGTCCTCGTAGTAATCCAAATATGTAGCGTACTATGTGAGGTATAGGGCGTGTCATGTGTAAAAAATAATGCGTTGGCGGAATTAGTAAACAAGTTGACAAGTTAACGGGTTAACAGGTAAGTTTGCCAAG
>URDV01000148.1 GCA_900546605.1 uncultured Prevotella sp. | reverse complement strand
TTGGTACACAACTTTTTGTGGCAGGCTTCTTGGGCGAATTGGTAAGCCGTAATGCAGCTGGACGTAATGATTATCAGATAGAAAAGGAAATCTGATGATTGATTCTGTTGGGTAATTTTGACATATTTGATATTGTAAATTAGAAACGTTGAGACCCAAACATAGGAAAAAGAACCATAAGGTACGCATATGTGTGGGTTTTAATGCATAGGGGTATATCGTACACTCTTATGCACAAAAATGATAAGCAACGAACGTAATATGCTGAAAAAGAGCCGATTGGCGATATGCATAGCATGTGTGATGGCTGCAATGTTGTCATCATGTTCAAACATTGACTGTCCACTTGATAACGTAGTTAGCATGCAATGCAATTTATATTCAAGTGAAACAAAGAGTGCGCTTACTTTGACCGAAGTGCTTAGCATAACCCCTGCAGGTCGTGACACAACATTGCTCAATATGGCAACAAATATTAGTTCATTTTTGCTCCCGTTAAAGGAGGCTGGTGAATGTGATACCTTGTTGTTGCACTTGTCAAATGCTGCAGGACAGCGTGCGGTTGACACATTATTTGTGAGTCATACACCGCATCCCCACTTTGAATCATTAGATTGTCCCTCGTCGGTGTTTCATACTCTAACCAGCGTTCGTGCCACCTCACACCCTTTGGCTGAAATGCCATTAACAATTGATAGCGTGGCATTGGTGCGTAGCATAGTAAATTATGATGATGTTGAGAATGTTCGTATCTTTCTTCGTTCTACTACTCACAAGTAGTAGCTTGTTAGCGCAACCACATCGTGAAGTTGCTATAACAAAGGACACAACGATAGTTAAGAACGATAAAAGACAAACAACTGCCATTCGTGGTGTACAATACACCTCACCTGATGAAGCTGCTGCAGCACTTGCAGCCCAAAAGCGTTTGCCCTTTTTAGCAGGTGTGAGTGTGAGTGCTGATGTTTGTGGCATGGTAATGGCGGCGTGTACTCCTTATGGGCAATACGAGGCGGCTGCACGACTTAATTTGCGTGGACGCTATTTCCCTATAGTAGAATTAGGTATAGGTACAAGTAATCATACTAACGAAACATCAAACTTGCACTATAAGGTGCATTCACCTTATTATAGGGTGGGTATGGACTACAATGTGGCAAAGAACGCACGCTCAATGGGACGTATCTTTGTAGGTGTGCGCTATGGTTTCAGCTCTTACAAGTATGATGTGGATGGTCCCAATATGATAGACCCTGTTTATGGCACCATAACCCCTTTTTGTTATACGGGTGTGCGTGGCATAAACCATTGGGGTGAATTTGTGGCAGGACTTGAAACGCGTGTGTGGGGTATGCTCCACTTGGGGTGGAGTATACGTTATAAAATGCGTATTTATAACAAACGAACATTGGTTGACAATGCTTGGTACGTGCCAGGGTTTGGTAAAAATGATACACATGCTTTGGGGGGTACGTTTAATGTGATATTTGACATTTAGACCAGAGGTATAAATAAATGAAGAAGAAAATATTAGGAGCATCCTTTTTGTTGCTATTGATTATGGGTACGGTGTGGATTGTGCGCTTTCGTGGAACTGCCACATTGCGCATGGCCGAAGGCCCTATTTTTGGCACTACTTATCATATAAAGTATGAAGCGAGTGAATCGCTTGATAGTGCTATCTTGGCTGAGTTGAAACGTGTAGATGCCAGTTTATCTGTGTTTAACTCTTTGAGTACGATATCAAAAATTAATGCTGGTAAAAGTAATCGTGTTGACTTTATGCTCTACGAAGTGCTGCAAAAGGCACAAAAAATAAGCGAAGCCACACATGGAGCTTTTGATGTAACAGTGATGCCTTTAGTAAATGCTTGGGGATTTGGGTTCAAAAAAGGACAATTCCCTACAGATGCTCAGGTTGATTCGTTACGTTCACTTGTAGGCTTTCATCATATTACGCTAACCAGTGACAGCTTGCTCAAAAAGGATAATTCGGCAGTCATGATTGATTGTGGCGCTATTGCTAAGGGGTATGGAGTAGATCGTGTGGCAAAAGTGTTGCGCGACCATGGTGTGCGCAACTATATGGTTGAAATTGGGGGTGAAGTTGTAACTAAAGGACGTAACCCTGAAACACACCAAAAATGGCAGATAGGTATAAGTAAGCCTGTTTATGACACCCATGCAACGGGTGGGGAAGTGCAAACCATCTTGAGCCTTGAAAATTCGGCTTTGGCTACAAGTGGCAATTATCACAATTATTATGAACGTAATGGCCGCAAGTATGCTCATACGATTGACCCTCGAACAGGTCGGCCTGTGCAACATTCGTTGTTATCGGCCACTGTTTTAGCTCCAGATTGTGCCACGGCTGATGCTTATGCCACTGCTTTCATGGTGTTAGGAGTAGAAGGGGCAACCCAAGTGCTGAAAGCACATAAAGAATTGCGTGCCTACTTGATTTATGCTGACGAAAAAGGACATTTGAAGACAAAAGAGCTTTGATTCTGGGTCGGCAAGATAGTTAAGAATATCCCTTAAATAATAAAATTGTGATAGATAAAGGTATGAATAGTCCCTTGTTTTCAAGCAAACTTTTGCTCGTGCCTTTGTTTCAAGGGTTTAGTCGACTCGATTTTATTGATATTGTAGGCAAGGTGCCATTTGATTTTAAATCATTTAAGCCCAATGAGTCTATTGTTCGACAAGGTGAGGCTTGTCAATCGCTATATATTTTAATTGATGGTGAGGTGCAGGTGATAACTGAAAATGCTGAACAAACTTATCGTTTGACAGAACAGTTGCGTGCTCCTTGGGTTATACAAATAGAAAACCTTTTTGGCTTGCATAATCGTTATACCCGTTCAGTTTATGCAAAGACTAAAACGCATGTTGCTATTATTAGCAAACAGAGTGTGCGCGAAATGTTGACGATGTATCCAGCCTTTCAAATGAACTTTTATAATTCGCTTAGTACGCTGACACAACGTTTGGCCATTTTGCAATGGCAAAAAAGGTGTGAAAGGGTAGAGGAGCGTTTTAAGACTTTTTTATTACATCGTAGTTTACGTCCTTCAGGAAGTAAGGGATTACATATACACATGGAGATTTTGGCCGCGGAACTGGGTACAACCCGTTTGCGAGTATCAAACATGTTAGCAGAAATGGCTTCACAAAATTTACTAACTTATTCAAGGGGCATAATTCATATAATAGCCTTAGAACATTTGTAAAAGAGTGTTTAGTGTAATTTGTATATTTCATCTTACGCTTAAATATTTTCGTGTAAATGTTTCTTTACTACATAAAAAAAACATACTTTTGCAGTATAAAATACTCATCACAAATAAATAAAAACAACTGTAATGAAAAAGACCATTCTTGTTACTGGTGGTACGGGTTTTATTGGCTCACACACCACAGTAGAATTGCAGAATGCAGGCTACAACGTAGTGATTGTTGACAATTTGTCAAACTCAAAGGCAGATGTGGTTGATGGAATCGAAAAGATTACTGGTATTCGTCCTGCATTTGAAGAAGTAGATTGCTGCGATTTACCCGCATTGGAAGGTGTCTTCAAAAAATATCCCGAGATTACGGGCATTATTCACTTTGCAGCTTCAAAGGCTGTAGGTGAAAGCGTTCAATTGCCTTTGAAGTACTATGAAAACAACTTGCTCTCTTTAATCAACTTGCTCAAGTTGATGCCTAAGTATGATGTAAAGGGTATTATCTTCTCTTCTTCATGCACTGTTTATGGACAGCCTGATCCTGAGAACTTGCCTGTTACTGAAGAGGCTCCTATTAAGAAGGCTGAAAGTCCTTATGGCAATACTAAGCAGATTAATGAGGAGATTATTCAAGATTACGTACATAGTGGAGCAAAAATTAGTGCTATCATCTTGCGCTATTTCAACCCTATTGGTTCACACCCAACTGGTATCATTGGCGAAATGCCCAATGGCGTGCCTGCCAACTTGATTCCTTACCTTACACAAACAGCTATGGGCATTCGTCCTTGCTTGAAGGTGTTTGGCGATGATTATGATACTCCTGATGGCTCATGCATCCGCGATTACATTTATGTACTCGACTTGGCAAAGGCTCACGTAGCTGCTATGGCTCGCATCGTAGAGGATAAGAATACTGATCCTGTTGAAATCTATAATGTAGGTACGGGTCATGGCGTTAGTGTGCTCGAACTTATTCACACTTTCGAAAAGTGCACTGGCGTTAAACTTAACTATGAAATCGCTCCTCGTCGTGAAGGTGATATCGAAAAAGTTTGGGGTAATGTCGATAAGGCAAACAAGGTGTTGGGCTGGAAGGCCGTACACACACTTGAAGAGGCTCTGACATCAGCCTGGAATTGGCAACAGAAACTTCGTGAACGTGGTGTTATGTAAATAACCTTATAGGACGTAGGTGTAATTTATGCACACATACATTACCCTTAGATTTCTTATAGTTCCCTAAAAATATAGAGGCTACAAGGTTAAGTCTTAATAACAGACTATATGCCTTGCAGTCTCTCTTTTTTATTTAAGGGGACGTTATGGACACATAATTAAACTTGTAGAAATGATTGAGGTGTAATACATCTTATAAAAAAGCAAACAATGCAACCTTATTATTTACTTGAAGAGTCGTTACTTCGCAACAATTTGACACGTATAAAGCATATTGCAGAACAAGCTAATGTGGAGTTTATATTAGCCTTTAAAGCTTATGCATTGTGGCGAACTTTTCCTATATTTCGCGAGTATATTCAGCATACTACAGCCTCATCACCTTATGAGGCACGATTGGCGTATGAGGAATTTGGTTCAAAAGCACATACCTATTCTCCCGCCTATGAAAAGGAAACTTTTGATACCATATTGCAATGCTCTAGTCATATTACCTTTAATTCTCTCTCACAATTTGAGCGTTTTAAGGATGTGGTAAACGCTTATGGTAATGGTGCACCCAGTGTGGGGTTACGCATAAACCCTGAGCATAGCGAGATAGAAACGGAACTTTACAATCCTTGTGCTCCAGGCTCACGCTTTGGTGTGTTGGCTGATCAATTGCCCACAGAATTGCCACGTGAGGTAGAGGGCTTTCATTGTCATTGTCATTGTGAAAGTTCGGCCGAGGCTTTGCAACATACTTTGGGCTGGATAGAACGTAAATTTGGACCTTGGTTGAAGCAGATAAAATGGCTAAATCTGGGTGGTGGGCATTTGGTGACACGTAAGGATTATGATGTAAGTTTGCTTATTCGCATCCTAAGGGAATTTAAAGAGAAATATCCTCATTTACAACTTGTTTTGGAGCCAGGCTCGGCATTTGCTTGGCAGACAGGCCCATTGGTGTCACAAGTTGTTGATGTGGTAGAAAACCACGGCATTAAAACTGCTATATTAAATGTAAGTTTTACTTGTCATATGCCTGATTGCCTTGAAATGCCTTATCATCCAGTGGTTCGCGGAGCAGAGACTATTGAAAATGCGCGAGAACAGGGTGTCGAAACTGATGATTGCGTATATCGATTGGGTGGTAATAGCTGCTTGAGTGGCGATTATATGGGCTATTGGCGCTTTAATCAACCATTGCGTGTGGGTGATATTGTTGTATTTGAAGATATGATACATTATACAACTGTAAAGACCAATATGTTTAATGAGATCGGA
>URDV01000147.1 GCA_900546605.1 uncultured Prevotella sp. | reverse complement strand
CCCTCTACCTATCCAAAAACCTTAGCCGCATACATGGTTGTAAAGTTTACCTGAAGCGCGAAGACTTAAACCATACGGGGGCTCATAAAATAAACAATGCTATAGGACAAATTCTTGTGGCACAACGCATGGGCAAGAAACGCATTGTGGCTGAAACGGGGGCAGGACAACATGGTGTGGCTACGGCTACAGTTTGCGCACTCATGGGCATGCCTTGCGTGGTTTATATGGGCGCGCTCGATGTAAAACGCCAACGCCCTAATGTTGAAAAGATGCGATTGCTCGGTGCTAAAGTGGTGGCCGTGGAGAGTGGCAATCAAACGCTTAAGGATGCTTGTAATGAAGCCATACGCGACTGGTGTTGCCACCCCGAAGACACCTTTTACCTTATAGGTTCAACCATGGGTCCACACCCCTACCCCGACATGGTGGCACGATTGCAAAGCGTTATTAGTGCCGAAATTCGTAAACAACTGCAAGAGAAGGAGGGACGCGCTACTCCCGATTACTTGGTGGCCTGCATTGGCGGAGGATCGAATGCGGCTGGCACGGTATTCAACTTTTTAAACGACGATGACGTAAAAATAGTGTATGCTGAAGCAGGTGGTAAAGGGGTTGACACGGGCATGACGGCTGCAACGCTTAGCATAGGGCAAGAGGGTGTGTTGCATGGGTTCCGTTCATTAGTAATACAAGATGATGATGGCCAGATTGTTGAACCTTACTCTATTTCAGCAGGATTAGACTATCCTGGCATAGGGCCGCTACATGCGCACTTGGTAAAGTCAGGACGTGCGCAAGCTTTAGCCATTAACGATGACGAGGCGTTAGCTGCTGCTTATGAGTTGAACCGCTTAGATGGCATTTTACCTGCATTAGAATCGGCTCACGCTTTGGCTGCCTTGCATCGTTTACATTTCAAACCATCAGATATTGTGGTAGTGACGCTTTCAGGACGTGGCGACAAAGACATGGAAACCTACTTAAAATACGCGCCTCAGAGCAATGATGCTGAATAGGCGAAAACATTTTCTTAACGCCCTATATAAAAAATCAGACTATATGTTTCATTTCAACATAAAAACGTTGCCCCTGCCTGGCGACTTAAGCACTCCAGTTAGCACTTACCTTAAAGTACGCGACTTGTTTGCCCAAAGTGCCTTGATGGAGAGTTCGGACTACCATGGTAGCGAAAACAACCGATCGTTTATAGGCTTGGAACCTTTAGCCTCATTTAGCGTGAGTCACGGCCGAGCTATCATGGTTTATCCAGACAAGAGTGAACGCCAACGCGACATTAACAGCAGCTACTCTGTGGCCGATGCCTTTGAAGACTTTATACAGCTATTTCACGTTGAGGGTGATAATAGCGGCTACTGCGGGCTGTATGGATACACCTCATTTAACGCAGTGCGCTACTTTGAAAACATTGCCGTGAAGGATAGCAAAGAAAGTAAAAACGATGCGCCCGACATACACTACATTCTCTACAAATATTTGCTCGTGTTCAACGACTTTAGTAGTGAACTCAAGTTGTTAGAGTTGTTGGCCGATGGTGAACAGAGCCATGCTGACGAAATAGCAAGTGCCGTGATGAGTCACAACTATGTTACCTATGATTTTCATGCAGTTGGACCTACTACGTCTCCGCTTACCGATGATGAACATAAAGCTAACATACGCCGTGGCATAGCTCATTGTAAACGAGGCGATGTGTTTCAAATAGTGCTTTCACGGCGCTTTGTGCAACATTATGAGGGCGACGACTTTGAACTTTATCGTGCGCTACGACGCATTAATCCTTCACCTTACCTTTTTTACTTTGACTTTGGTGGATTTCGCATTTTTGGTTCATCGCCCGAAACACATTGTCGCATTACCGATGATGGCATGGCCTACATTGACCCTATAGCAGGCACAACACGCCGACAAGGCAACCGTACAGATGACTTGAAGGCGGCAGCTGCTTTGCTGGCCGACCCAAAGGAAAATGCTGAACACACCATGCTTGTTGACTTGGCACGTAATGACTTGAACCGACATTGCACAAATGTGCAGGTAGACTTTTTAAAGGATACGCAATTTTATAGCCACGTCATCCACCTTGTGAGCCGTGTTAGCGGCAAGGTGCGCTATGGCACAAACCCCATTCAGTTGTTAGCCGACACGTTTCCAGCAGGCACGCTGAGTGGAGCGCCCAAGGTGCGAGCTTTGCAACTTATTAGTGAGTATGAACCACACAACCGAGGTGCCTATGGTGGCTGCATTGGGTTTATAGGGCTGAACGGAACTTTGAATCAGGCCATCACCATTAGGTCATTTGTTAGCCGCAATGGTGAACTTTGGTTTCAGGCTGGAGGCGGCATTGTTGCTAATAGCAACGAGGAATATGAACTACAAGAGGTTAACAACAAATTAGGGGCCTTGCGCAAAGCCATCACTTTGGCCGAAAGCCCTAAAGCGACAGAAGCATGAAAATTTTACTTATTGACAATTACGACTCATTTACATACAACCTATTTCAATACTTAGAGGAGGCTGGAGCCCAAGTCACGGTAGTACGTAACGATTGCTTTCGACTTGACGATGTGGCTGCATACGACAAAATAGTGCTTTCACCTGGGCCAGGTATTCCAGCGGAAGCGGGGCTGCTTGAGGCCGTTATTAAAGCTTATGCTGCAACCAAGCCTATTTTGGGCATATGCTTGGGCGAGCAAGCCATTGGCGAGGTGTTTGGCGGACAGCTTTATAACCTACCCAAAGTGTTTCATGGCGTACAAACTCCCGCTCACATTGTGGCTAACGATTATTTGTTTGAGGGACTTAACACCGACATCCAAGTAGGCCGTTACCATTCATGGGTGGTTACGACTGATCATTTGCCCCAATGCCTTGAAATAACAGCCGTTAGCGACGAAGGGCAAATTATGGCCCTGCGCCACAAAACATTTGATGTACACGGCCTACAGTTTCACCCTGAGTCAATTCTCACACCTGAGGGACGCACTATCATTAATAACTTTGTAAAGCATTGACAACGGCTATGAAAACGATCCTTGAACACCTTTTTCAACACAACGCCTTGACACGCCAACAAGCACACGACCTATTGTTAGGCATTGCCGACAAACAATATGCTGAAGCACAAGTAGCAGCGCTATTGGCCGTGTACCGTATGCGCGACATTCATGTGGACGAATTGTTGGGCTTTCGTGATGCACTCATTGAGCGTGCCTTGCCTATCGATTTGAGCGAATTTCACGCACTCGACATTGTGGGTACAGGGGGCGATGGTAAAAATACTTTCAACATTTCAACCTGTGCTTGCTTTGTAGTAGCAGGAGCTGGCTACAAAGTGGCCAAACATGGCAATTATGGAGCATCGTCGGTGAGCGGAGCTAGCACCGTGCTCGAGCAGCATGGGGTGCGATTTACCAACAACGTTGACACTATTAAGCGCAGCATTGATTTGTGTGGTATGGCTTACTTACACGCACCACTCTTTCACCCTGCGTTAGCTGCCGTTGGCCCATTGCGTCGTGAACTAAAGGTGAAAACTTTGTTCAACCTACTCGGCCCTTTAGTAAACCCATCACACACGGCCTACCAACTGTTAGGGGTGGCCAACTTGCAACAAATGCGACTATACACCAACACGTTGCAACAAATAGGAGTAGGTTTTACGGTAGTGACGAGCCTTGATGGTTATGATGAGATATCATTAACCGACAACTTTAAGGTAATGTCAAATCACACCGAGAGCATTTACCATCCCACACAATTAGGACTTAACATTGCTCCTCAGCAGTCGCTGAATGGTGGCGCTACGGCTACCGAGGCAGTTCACATCTTCAGCAACGTGCTGAATGGGTGCGCCACACCATCACAACGCGATGCGGTACTCATTAACGCGGCCTTTGGCATTCACACCATATGTGCTGACAAAAGCATTGAGACTTGCCTTGAAGAGGCACATGCATCGCTACTCAGCGGACGAGCGCTAAAGGTGTTTGAACGCTTTGTTGAACTTAACCATCAATAGCTTATTGGCATATGGATAACATTCTTACGCAAATTATTGCCACAAAAGCTGAAGAGGTGGCTGCTGCCCAACAAGCTATGCCGTTGGCCGAAATAAAAGCAGCTTGTGCTGACTTAGCTGCCACACGCAGTTTAAAGGCTTCGTTGCTAAGCAAGCCTGGTGGCATTATTGCCGAGTTTAAAAGGCGTTCACCCTCAAAGGGATGGATAAAGCAACAGGCGCAAATAGCCGACATCATACCACAATACACCGCAGCGGGAGCTGCAGGGCTTTCTATTTTAACTGACCACCACTACTTTGGTGGTAGTTTGAACGATGTATTGGCAGCACGTCCTCTCACCACACTCCCCATTTTGCGCAAGGAGTTTGTGGTGGATGCTTATCAACTTTACGAAGCACGTCTTGCAGGCGCTGATGCTTGTTTGCTCATAGCGGCTGCTATAGGCGCTGAACGTTGTCAAGAATTGGCCGATGTGGCTCACCATATAGGTTTAGAGGTTATTTTAGAAATTCACAGCGAGGAGGAATTAACAGCTTACTCGCCCGATGTTGACATTATTGGCGTTAACAACCGCAACCTTAAGGTGTTTAAAACGGACCCCGCACAGTCTGAGAGGTTATTCAGCCATTTGCCATCGGCTGCTCTACCCATATCAGAGAGCGGACTGCTACAGTCCGAAACGGCTCGCCACCTACAGCAAGTGGGTTACAAAGGTTTCTTAGTGGGCGAAGCTTTTATGAAAACTGAAATGCCTGGCGAAACGCTATCACAATACATCAAAGCACTATCATGATTATTAAGGTATGTGGCTTGCGCGAGCCTGACAATATTCGCGCGGTTGAAACTACGGGGGCAGATTGGTTTGGCTTCATTTTTTACCCTCCATCGCCTCGCTATGTTGATGTTGTGCCTGCTTACCTGCCTCAACATGGCATACGCGTTGGGGTGTTTGTTCACCCACAATATATGGATGTGGTGGAGCGCATTAAGCAGTTTAACCTGCAAGCAGTACAATTTCATGGTGTGGCATCGCCCGACATGTGTGCCACCTTTAAGCAACGTGGTGTAACTGTTATTAGGGCCTTGCCTGCTACAGACGATTTTGTGGCCGAAACAGCGGAGTATACAAATAAAATTGATTACTTTTTGTTTGACACACCTACCCTGAAGTTTGGAGGTAGCGGACAATCGTATGATTGGACGAGACTACAACGCTACACAGGTCCTACCCCATTTTTATTAAGTGGCGGACTCTCGCCACAATCATTTGAGGCTTTGCAAAACTTTCATCACCCCTTATTGGCAGGCTACGACTTAAATAGTGGTTTTGAAATAGCTCCAGCTTTAAAGGATACAGCCAGCCTAAAGCTTTTTATTGAACGCATTCGACACTCTCATTAAAAGAACAAACTATGAATAGAATTAACAATATATTTCAGCAAAAAAAATCGGGTATTCTTTCAGTTTACTTTTGTGCTGGACACCCTACACTTGATGGCACATTGTCTACGCTCAAAGCTTTACAGGCGGGTGGCATCGACATGGTTGAAATAGGCATTCCCTTTAGCGACCCATTGGCCGACGGGCCTACCATTCAGTCGGCTGCTTCAAAAGCTTTAAAAAATGGTATGT
>URDV01000146.1 GCA_900546605.1 uncultured Prevotella sp. | reverse complement strand
AACCCTGATGACGTGTTGTCAGGTACTGCCGTGGCCGAAGCAAATGCCACGTTAGGGGCTTTGGAGCGCGATAAAGGTGTACAGACCATAGTGGTGGTGGTAAAGCAGCTTGATGGGGATGATCCATACTCCTTTGGTATGCAATTGGCCAAGAAGTATGGCATAGGCTCAAAAAAACAACGTACGGGCTTGATTGTGGTGTTAGCTACAGAAGATCGTAGCTATCAGATATTGACAGGAAATGGCCTTGAAGGTACCTTGCCTGATGGCATATGCCGACGCATTCAGAACCAAGTAATGGTGCCTGCACTTAAACAGGGCGATTGGGATGGTGCGATTGTGAAAACGCTTAAAAGTATTGATGGGTATGTGCGTGGTGATAATTCGTTAGCACCTGATGATGAAGATGATGACGCAGAAGCCATGATAGCTGGTGCTGTAATGGTTGTGAGCTTAATTGTGCTGGGGTGCATTTTATCGTTCTTTCATCGTAAACGATGCCCTAAATGTGGAAAGCGCATGAAACGTGTGCAACAACAAAAGGTGATGTTAAAGGGTTCACAACGCATTATGCTGCGTAGCTTATGGGTTTGTAAAAGCTGTGGTTATCAAAAGACTGAATACTCTCAACCCGATGACGACGTTAACAACAGTGGTGGCGTTATGCCTCCCATCTTCTTTGGTGGAGGCTCGACAGGACACTCTTCAGGTGGAAGCTTTGGTGGAACATTTGGCGGTGGAACCTTTGGCGGTGGCGGTAGCGGAGGACGCTTTTAATGCATCTTAAAACTTTGAATAGATATAATAAAAGGGGTGTAAATGCATGCTTACACGACGCTGATGGCAAAGTGAAAAGGTTCGTTGTAAATTTAGCTCCTTAAATAACAATAAGATAAACGGATATAACTTATGAAAAAGGGAACAATTGGCTTGTTAGTAGTTGGCGTGGTGATTTTAATGCTCATAGGTGGCACACTAACCACATATAATAGTTTGGTAGCTAAAGACGAGGCTGTAACCACAGCTTGGGGCAACATACAATCGCAATATCAGCGTCGTGCCGACCTTGTGCCCAACTTGGTAAATACGGTAAAAGGGTATGCAAAGCACGAGAGCGAAACGCTTGAGGGAGTTGTAGAAGCTCGAGCAAAAGCAACACAAATAAAGGTTGATGCGGATAATATTACACCCGAAAAGCTAAAGCAGTTTCAAAGTGCACAAGGTGAACTGACACAGGCCTTGGGACGCTTGATTGCTGTACAAGAGAATTATCCAGACTTGAAGGCAAATGAGAACTTTTCAGAGCTTCAAGCACAACTTGAAGGCACGGAAAATCGTATCAACGAAAGCCGCCAACTCTATAATGCAGCTGTGCAGACTTACAACGTGAGCGTACGCCGCTTCCCCGCTAACATTGTTGCAGGTATGTTTGGCTTTGACAAGAAAACACAATTCGAAGCAGAAGCAGGTACAGAAAAAGCTCCCCAAGTGGAGTTTTAATGAAGAAAAAAACAACAACACATATTTATAAACTCACTCCATGGACAGTAAACAACGTTACATGATGCGCGGAGTATCCGCCATGAAAGAAGACGTACACAACGCCATCAAGAACATTGACAAGGGTATCTTTCCGCAAGCTTTTTGCAAAATTATTCCCGACATTTTAGGTGGCGACCCCGAATACTGCAATATAATGCATGCCGATGGCGCAGGCACAAAGTCAAGTTTGGCTTATATGTATTGGAAGGAAACTGGCGACCTATCTGTATGGAAAGGCATAGCTCAAGATGCCTTAATTATGAATACCGATGATTTGCTCTGCGTGGGCGCTGTTGACAACATACTTGTTAGTTCTACCATCGGACGTAATAAGATGTTGATTCCAGGTGAGGTTATTTCAGCCATCATTAATGGTACCGACGAACTCTTGCAGCAAATGCGCGATATGGGTGTTGGCATTTATGCTACGGGTGGCGAAACAGCTGATGTGGGCGACTTGGTTCGCACCATTATTGTTGATTCAACTGTTACTTGCCGCATGAAGCGTAGCGATGTAATTAATAATGCTAACATACGTCCAGGTGATGTAATAGTTGGTTTGTCATCGTGTGGACAGGCAACTTATGAAAAAGAGTATAATGGTGGTATGGGGTCAAATGGGTTGACTTCAGCACGCCATGACGTGTTTGCCAAATATTTGGCTGAAAAGTATCCTGAAAGTTACGACCATGCCGTACCCGATGAGTTGGTTTATAGCGGTGGCTATAAATTAACCGATAGCGTTGAGGGATCGCCTTTAAATGCGGGTAAGTTAGTATTGTCACCCACACGTACCTATGCTCCTGTTGTGAAGAAGTTATTGGACGAACTCCGTCCTGAAATTCATGGTATGGTGCATTGTACAGGTGGCGCACAAACAAAGGTGCTGCACTTTGTAGGCGAAAATTGCCGTGTTATTAAGGATAACATGTTCCCCGTGCCTCCATTGTTCAAGGCTATTGCTGAACAGAGTGGTACCGATTGGGCCGAAATGTATAAGGTGTTTAATATGGGACACCGACTTGAGGTGTATGTGCGTCCTGAAATGGCTGACAAGGTGATAGCCATTAGTAAGAGCTTTAATATTGATGCACAGGTTGTAGGACATATTGAAGAGGGTAAACGCTCGCTTACTATCAAGAGCGAGTTTGGCGAGTTTAATTACTAAACGTACCATAAAAAAGTTGGGAAACAATGTCTGCCGATGTGAATGGGCAAATATTGTCTCCCAATTTTTGGGTTTTCTATTCTACCTTTTATGTTTGCACATAAGTAGGGGTGATAAATGATGTGTAGACATTATTTATTACAAAACATTCCTTATGCAATAGAAAATTCTGAAACCGATGAAACGCATTCTATTACATATATGTATCACATTAATTTGCTTAGCATGCTGTGTGAACATGGTTCGTTTCACATACGAACAGTTTCAATCATCTACTTCCATCTTTTTTAAAATAAGTGCCTGTGCATCGTTATGTGGATGGTTGGCTATATGCTATATGGAAATCATGAAATGGTGTGTAACTAATTATGTAATAAAGGTAACAAAGAAAATTTGTAAAAAATAAAAATGAATACATTGCTTGAAAAGTTAAACGGACTTGAAGCGCGATTTGAAGAGGTAAGCACGTTAATTACTGACCCTAACGTAATTGCTGATCAACAACGTTATGTACGTTTGACCAAAGAATATAAGGAGTTAGAGGACTTAATGGCTGCACGTAAGGAATATGCCAATTTGCTCTCGAACCTTGAGGAAAGTAAGGATATGTTGCTAAACGAGTCAGACCCCGATATGAAGGAAATGGCACGTGAAGAGGTAGCAGCTTGTGAAAAACGCATACCCGAACTTGAAGAAAGCATAAAGTTGATGCTTGTGCCAAAGGACCCTGAGGATAGCAAGAATGCCATACTCGAAATACGTGGTGGAACGGGAGGTGACGAAGCAGCCTTGTTTGCTGGAGACCTTTTCCGTATGTACTCTAAGTATTGTGAACGTAAGGGTTGGAAACTTGAGGTGTCGAGCGCAAGCGAAGGTGCAGCAGGTGGATTTAAGGAAATTGTTTGCTCTGTTACTGGTACCGATGTGTATGGCACTTTAAAGTATGAAAGCGGAGTGCATCGTGTGCAACGTGTGCCTGCTACTGAAACGCAAGGCCGTGTACACACCTCTGCAGCTACGGTGGCTGTGTTGCCTGAGGCTGAAGCTTTTGATGTGGTAATTAATGAGGGCGAGATAAAGTGGGATACTTTCCGCTCAAGTGGTGCAGGTGGACAGAACGTTAATAAAGTAGAGTCTGGTGTACGTTTGCGCTACAATTGGAAGAATCCTAACACAGGCGAGGTGGAAGAAATTTTAATTGAGTGTACCGAAACACGTGACCAACCTAAGAATAAAGAGCGTGCCTTGGCTCGCTTGCGTACTTTTATTTACGACAAGGAACATCAAAAGTATGTAGACGATATTGCGAATCGTCGCAAAACTTTGGTTTCAACAGGCGATCGCTCAGCTAAAATTCGTACTTATAATTATCCGCAAGGACGAATTACGGACCATCGCATCAATTACACCATTTATAACTTACAAGCTTTTATGGATGGTGACATTCAAGATTGCATAGATCACTTGATAGTTGCCGAAAATGCTGAACGCTTGAAAGAGGCTGAAATGTAACGTCTACTATGTGGCAACGTTTGCTTATCATTTTATGTTGTACGGCTTGCATGGTGTCGTGTCAAAAAAAAACGTCAGACAATCAAGTCGTTAATGGTGCCTTTGCCAAAGCTAAAAACCAAGGTAACGGACCGATGGTAGACCGCATAATGCAGTCGGGCGAACTCATTATAGGCACCATAAGCGGCCCTGATACTTACTTTGACTATCAAGGCCGTGGCATGGGTTTGCAATATGCATTAGCTGAGGACTTTGCCAACACATTGGGTGTGGGTGTGCGAGTGGAGTTAGCTAAAGACTCCTTGCAATTGGTAAAGCTACTTAAGTCGGGCGAAATTGACGTAATAGCTTACCCCTTATCGACTGCCTTTTGCAAAAAAAATGGCATCGTTGATGCAGGCGCAGTTAATAGCAAAACAAAGAAAAGTTGGGCTGTACTGAGTAATGCCAACGATCTTGCTCAAACCTTGAACGATTGGTTCGGCGAGGGGGTTGAAGTAAAGGCGCAAAAGGTTGAAAACACTTGGCTACGCAACCGCACCATGGTGCACCGCAAAGTAAGGGCTCCATTCATTTCGCGCGAAAAGGGTCTCATATCAACCTACGATGCTTACTTTAAGCAAGCAGCTAATGCCATAGGTTGGGATTGGCGATTGATAGCTGCGCAATGTTATCAAGAGTCAGGCTTTGACCCCAATGCTACCTCATGGGCTGGGGCTTGCGGATTGATGCAACTTATGCCATCTACTGCTGCTCAGTATGGGCTTGACAGGGCTAAACTCTTTGCTCCTGCTGAAAACATAATGGTGGCAGCAAGGCACATACGTTATTTGCAACATCAGTTTTCAGGTATAGCCGATGCTGAGGAACGGGTAAAATTTGTGCTCGCAGCCTATAATGGTGGTTTAGGACACATACGTGACGCACAAGCCCTTTCGCGTAAATATGGCGGAAATGCTAATAACTGGAATGAAGTGGCTCAGTATGTGCGTAACTTGAGTAATGCACGTTATTATCGCGACCCCGTAGTAAAATATGGCTATATGATTGGTAGTGAAACTTATGGTTATGTGCAGAGCATTATGGAACGATGGCGACAGTATGGCGGTAATGTGCACAATTTAAACACGTCTGCTGCGGGTCTTTCATTACCAGCTGATAACGTTAGGAGTGGAGATGGTGGACGTATAACTCCTCATAAACGCAACCGTTATAGTCGACAACACACCATTTTGTCGGCCGACGAAATGCAACAACAGGTGCAATAACTCAAACTTTAGGTAATTGGATGCACCTGTTCGCATTTACTTCATAACATGCAGAATCGCAACTTATCCTTCTGATAAAAAAGGACGAATTTAAGTCGCAAAATATGAGCTAAATGCCATATTTTGCGACTTTTTTAGTACGCTCGGCATGAACATTATCTAACGGGTGCAAGTCCCGAGTAAGCCCTAA
>URDV01000145.1 GCA_900546605.1 uncultured Prevotella sp. | reverse complement strand
AATAGGAACCGCCGTATGCCGAACGGCACGTACGGTGGTGTGAGAGGTCGGTAAACATGAAAGTAGGAGATAAACACCTATGATTAGTGTTTACCTCCTACTCGATCTTTATATTACGTTGATTGATAATTATGATTGGCAAGATGTTTAAAATTCACTTGTAAAGTGGAATTTAATATGCTCAAAATCTTGTTGTGCCATTTGTAGCACATAACCTGAGTCAGCTAAAAAGACATCGCGACCATCGCGGTCTTTAGCCATATATTGGTATTTGCGTTTTTTAAAGTTCTCAAGCTCCGCCTCATCATCGCTTTCTATCCAGCAAGCTTTGTATAGGTGTATGGGTTCCCAACGGCACTTAGCATTGTATTCATTTTCAAGGCGATACTGTATGACCTCAAACTGCAATTGGCCAACGGTACCAATGATTTTTCGTCCGTTGAATTGATTGACAAACAGCTGTGCTACACCTTCGTCCATCAATTGCTCAATACCTTTGTTCAATTGTTTGGTCTTCATGGGATCAGCATTCTCAATGTATTTAAACATTTCGGGCGAGAATGATGGTAGACCACGGAAGTGAAGTTGTTCGCCCTCAGTGAGTGTGTCGCCAATTTTGAAGATGCCATTGTCTGGCAAACCTACGATATCACCCGCCCAAGCTTCGTCAATGGTGCTTTTGCGCTGGGCCATAAATTGGGTGGGTGATGAAAAGCGTACTGTTTTGCCATTTCGCACGTGTAAATAGGGTTTGTTACGTTCAAAGCGTCCTGAACATACTTTGCAAAATGCAATACATGAACGATGGTTGGGGTCAATATTGGCTGTAATTTTGAATATAAAGCCAGTAAACTTAGGCTCATCAGGGTTGACAGTTCGTTCTTCAGCAATGGTAGGGCGAGGGTAGGGGGCTATCTTTACAAAGCAGTCAAGCAACTCTTTTACACCAAAATTGTTCAAAGCAGAACCAAAAAATACAGGAGCTACATCAGCATTTAAGTAGTCTTGCTGGTTGAATTCTGGATAAACACCATCCACTAATTCTAAGTCCTCGCGCAACTGTGCAGCATCAGCATCGCCTACATGTGACTCAAGTTCAGAACTATTAATATCAACAGCAACCTTTTCTGTCACTTTTTGTTTATCGGCAGCAAACAAGTTCAGTTGTTGTTCGTATATATTATACACGCCTTTGAATCGTGAACCTTGGTTGATAGGCCATGACAAGGGACGAACCTTGATTTGTAATTCCTGTTCAAGTTCATCAAGCAAGTCGAAGGGGTTCTTACCCTCGCGATCCATTTTGTTGATGAAAATGATAACAGGAGTTTTGCGCATACGACATACTGTCATCAATTTACGTGTTTGCGCCTCTACACCTTTAGCACTATCAACTACAATAATGGCCGAATCAACTGCTGTGAGTGTACGAAAAGTATCCTCGGCAAAGTCTTGGTGACCTGGTGTGTCGAGGATATTAACTTTGTAGCCTTCATAGTCAAACTCCATTACAGAGGTGGTGACAGAAATACCACGCTGCTTTTCAATTTCCATCCAGTCAGACGTGGCAGTTTTTTTTATCTTGTTGTTCTTAACAGCACCTGCTACCTGAATTTGACCACCAAACAACAATAATTTTTCAGTTAATGTGGTTTTACCTGCATCAGGGTGTGATATAATGGCAAAGGTGCGTCGACGTGATATTTCAGCGTTCATTAAATAATGTGATGAAGTTTGTGTAATGTTTTGTTGTAAGACCCTTTAGCGTTGTAGTCAACGCTTTCGTCCATTTGTGCATACATCAAAGTTCAGTGGGTGTTCAGCTTGTGTGCAATGTCAAAATTCTATGTGCCTGTAACATAGAACCTTGACGTTAGGCCATCGGCTTTTTATAACTCCTTGATACACTCTTTTAGTGCATCTTCCCACCAACGAATGTCAATGCCAAATGTTTGTTTGATTTTTGTTTTGTCAAGTACCGAGAAGTGGGGACGCTTTGCTGGTACGGGATAATCCTCTGTGTGTATAGGGCTTACCTTGCAATCGTCAATGCCTTCAAGGCGGTGAATAGCGCGCGTGAAATCATACCAAGAGCAAACGCCCTCATTGGTAAAATGATAAACACCTGGTACTATGCCTTTGTCAACAATTTGCATGATGGCACGAGCCAAATCGCGTGCATAGGTAGGAGAACCTATTTGGTCAAATACCACTCCTAATTGGTCGCGCTCTTTACCCAAACGAATCATGGTCTTAACAAAGTTATTACCAAATGTAGAGTATAGCCATGCGGTGCGAATGACCATTGAGCCTGCGCATGAACGAATCACATTTTCTTCGCCAGCTAATTTTGTGCGACCATAAACGGTTTGTGGGTGGGTTGCATCCTCTTCTTTATAAGGTGTGCAACTTGTACCATCAAATACATAATCAGTTGAAACTTGAATCATAGTGCCACCCACAGAGGCTACAGCTTCAGCCAAATAGCCAGGAGCGACATTATTTAGTAAGTCGCAGAGTTCTTCATTATCTTCAGCCTTATCAACAGCGGTAAATGCAGCGCAGTTAATAACAATACCTATGTGATTTTGCTCAATGAAGTTATAAACAGCCTTTCGGTCGGTAATGTCCAGTTCTTCTTTATCAGTAAAAAAGAAATGGCAACTATCCTCATACTTAGAGGCCAATAATTGTATTTCGTTACCTAATTGGCCGTTGCAGCCAGTAACTAATATTTGTTTCATTTTATGTTGAAATTTTCAATCAAAGTCAATTGGTTCTTTTTTGTCTTTAAAGTAGTAGTCAGACAATTGCCCTAACAATGCCGACACGTCTTTTACGGCTTTTTCAGTTTCAGGCGAGATGCTTTTTTTCTGCAGTCGCAACATCATGACTCCATAAAGAAGATCGAAGCATGTTTGCAACTCTGGCTCCGATGTTGCATCGGGGCAGTGTGCTTGCGTACTTTTACCTCTGAGCTCTACTATATAAGGTAACACCTTGTAATACATTTCACGATAATACGGAAACTTGTTTGAGTGTAGCAGTTGCTCATGCAGCTCGGTTAGCTCTTGAAGTACGTTATTACATATTTGTAGGTGTCCTTGCTTCATTTTGCCTTCACTACGCATCATTTCGCACAAGTTAGCGTACCATTGTTCAGTTGCTTGGCGCTTGTCTGCGTCAAGATGGAATCGGCTAACAAATTCGTGTGCCAAACGTTCTTCATCGCACCCGTATGCTCTGATCAAGTCCTCTACCTGCCACATATAAAGCAGGTATTCAGCGCGATTGGATTTTTTTAGTTTGTCGGCTATAATCATATCTTAGTATAACGAAATTTTAAGTAGCGTCATTCCTGCATATATAATAGAGGCAGCTAACACGATGCTACCTATTGTACGATTCAGTCGTAGAATGCCTTTAACACCAAAGCTATTGCGCATTTTGTTGATAATGTAGGTTAACCCTAACCACCATAACATGGCTCCTGCTACGATTGATAGGTAACCAATGCATTGACCATACCAATTGCCTGGTATGACGAATGTGAACATGTTGAATAGTGCAATAAATAGGAAGATGATAAGTGGATTCGACAATGTAATTAAGAAGGCGGTTGTGAAGTTATGAATCAAGGTGCCTTTGCTTCCTGATGTCTTGTGGGGAATGCTCTTACGTGGGTCAGACTTAAACATGTAAATGCCAAATATAAAGAGCATAATACTGCCAATAACCTTTAGCCAAAATATATTTTGCTCGTTGTCAATGAAGTCCATAACAAACGACATGCCTAAACCTGTCATTAATGCATAAATGATGTCGCTTAATGCAGCTCCAGCACCCGTTACAATGCCATATGCTCGACCCTTTTGCAGGGTGCGCTGTATGCATAGTATACCTACAGGACCCATAGGAGCCGATGCTATGATGCCAACAAGTAACCCCTTGATAATCAACAAGAGTGGACTCGCAAATTCTACAAATATATGATTCATTTTAAATAATTCGGTATCAATCGTTCTGCAAAAATAAACAAAAGCCATTGAAGTCCCAAATATGCCGTACTTTTTCTTATAAATACGGGTAAAGTGTGACTTAAAATCAAAAATATGTTCATTGCAAACTATATATTTCATTTTTTATTGTAATTTTGTGGCCAAAACATCTAACAATCTCTTTATATAAGCAAACCTAACATGGATTTAGATATTGAAAAGCCCTATGTTATTGGTCTAGACATGGGCGGTACCAATTCGGTATTTGGTATTGTTGACCAACGTGGTAACATAAAGTCACAGACGGTTATTTCAACAAAAGCTTATCCTGACTTTCGTGATTATGTAAACGCTGCTTTTGAAGCCCTTCAACCTGCTCTTGACCAAGTTGGTGGCATACAAAACATTCGTGCTATGGGTATTGGTGCTCCTGATGCCAACTATTATACAGGTAATATTGAAAATGCTGCCAACTTAACATGGAAGGGTGTTATTCCTTGCGCACAAATTTTTGAAGAGGTATTTGGCATTCCTGTTCGCGTAACCAATGATGCTAATGCTGCTGCTATGGGTGAAATGACTTATGGTGTAGCTCGTGGTATGAAAAACTTTATTATGATTACACTTGGCACAGGCGTAGGTTCTGGCATTGTAGTGGATGGTAAGGTTGTTTATGGTAGCGATGGCTTTGCTGGAGAATTGGGCCATTTCGTGGTTGATCATACTCCTGAAGCGCGCTCATGTGGTTGTGGACGTAAGGGGTGTCTTGAAACTTATACTTCGGCAACGGGCGTGGCACGTACTGCACGTGAATTCCTTGAAAAGAGCACGGAACCAAGTTTATTGCGCGACCTCGAACCCGAAAAAATTACCTCGTACGATGTGTTTGTAGCTGCAGAGAAGGGGGATAAATTAGCTATTGATATTTTCAATTTTACGGGTCGCTTGTTGGGTACAGCATGCGCTGACTTTGCTACTTTCTCTTCACCTGAGGCTTTTGTGTTCTTTGGTGGCTTGACTAAAGCTGGTGAATACTTAATGAAGCCTCTACGCGAAGCATACGAGGAACACATTTTATTCCTTTACAAAGGCGAAGCAAAATTGTTGATTTCTGCTCTCAATGGTAGCGAAGCTGCTGTTTTGGGTGCCAGTGCTTTAGGATGGGAGTAACTTTAAGTTGGGATAATAAGTCGGCTCTATTAACCCAGTTGCCTTATTATTTCACAACTATACAATAAATATAATGGCCAATAGTGTCAAACGTTAAACCTTAATTGGGCAGCAGTGCTACTATGCCTGCTGCCCAATTTACGTGTATTTAGAATAAGGATGTACTATATTTCAAAACGTATTGAAGTAGCCTTTGCACATCAGTTGCGGCTAACGTATGAAAGCAAATGTCAAAGATTACATGGTCACAATGGCATTGTTACTATTTTTTGCTGTGCGGAACAGTTAGATGAAAATGGCATGGTTGTAGACTTTAGTCATGTAAAAAGACTCGTTAGTGACAAGTTGGATCACCATTGCCTTAATGAATTGTTCGACTTTAATCCAACGGCTGAAAATTTGGCCCATTGGATATGTGAACAAGTGCCTCATTGTTATAAAGTTACATTTCAAGAGTCGGAGGGAAACATTGCTTGCTACGTAAAGCCTGGCTTTGAAGATCGGAAGAGCGTCGTGTAGGG
>URDV01000144.1 GCA_900546605.1 uncultured Prevotella sp. | reverse complement strand
GATCTCTTATGCAAAAAAGGAGAATGCTTAGTTCGGATAAGTTTAAATAAAAAGTGCTTGCAGATGTGTAATAAAACTGCAAGCACTTTGTATTGTGTAGGGAGCACTGATGCTTATTTTTTGTCAGTATCTCTGAGGTCAATCATTAATTCGTCTAATTGCTTTTGGTCAACACGCGAAGGTGCATCGAGCATAACATCACGGCCTGAATTGTTTTTGGGGAAAGCAATACAGTCGCGAATGCTATCAAGACCTGCAAAGAGTGAAACCCAACGGTCAAGACCATAAGCTAAGCCACCATGAGGGGGTGCACCAAACTTAAATGCATTCATTAAGAAGCCAAACTGCTCTTGTGCTCGTTCAGGGGTAAAGCCAAGCACTTTGAATATTTTGGCTTGTAACACAGCATCGTGAATACGGATGGAACCACCACCCACTTCAACACCATTGCATACCATGTCGTAAGCATCGGCCAAAACAGATGCTGGGTCGGTGTCAAGCAAAGGAATGTCCTGTGGGCGTGGTGCTGTGAATGGATGGTGCATGGCTAACAAGCGGCCTTCTTCATCGCTCCATTCAAACATGGGGAAGTCAACCACCCAAAGCAAAGCAAATTTGTTCTTATCACGTAAGCCCAAGCGTTCTCCCATTTCAAGGCGCAATTCGCAAAGTTGCTTGCGTGTTTTCATGGCATCGTCACCTGACATAATCAAAATTAAGTCGCCAGGTTTTGCGTCCATCTTTTGCTTTAAGCTTTCAAGTACTTCGGGTGAATAGAATTTGTCAACAGAACTCTTGATGCTGCCATCTTCGTTAACTTTGGCGTGAACTAAGCCCTTTGCACCAATTTGTGATGACTTGACGAAGTCGGTCAGTTGGTCTAATTGCTTGCGTGTGTAGTGTGCACATCCAGGCGCACAAATACCGCCAATGTATGTGGCATCATTAAATACACCAAAGCTACCTGTACCTTTCAGTGTGTCCATTAGTTCAACAAACTCCATGCCGAATCGCATATCAGGCTTGTCAGAACCAAAACGACGCATAGCTTCATGCCAAGGCATGCGAATGAAGGGAGTGTCGCCTAAATCGTAACCGCGAACTTCCTTGAAGAGGTACTTGGCCATTTCCTCAAAGGTGTTCAGAATGTCATCTTGAGTGACGAATGACATTTCGCAGTCTATTTGAGTAAACTCAGGCTGTCGGTCGGCACGTAAGTCTTCGTCGCGGAAGCATTTGGCTATTTGGAAATAGCGGTCCATGCCAGCAACCATGAGCAATTGCTTCAAGGTTTGTGGACTTTGAGGCAAAGCATAAAATTGGCCTGGGTTCATGCGTGAAGGCACAATAAAGTCGCGCGCCCCTTCAGGCGTAGAACCTATCAAAACAGGAGTTTCGATTTCAAGGAACCCCTTTGAGTCAAGGAAATTGCGTACAGCAATGCAGAATTTATGTCGGAGCTCTAAGTTGGCACGTACATTCTCGCGGCGTAAATCCAAGTAACGATATTTCATGCGCAAGTCATCGCCACCATCGGTGTTCTTTTCAATAGTGAAAGGAGGCGTTTGCGATTCGTTTAGCACAACCAACTCGTTTACAATGATTTCAATGTCGCCTGTCGGCATTTTATCATTCTTTGCATATCGTTCGTTTACAGTGCCTTTTACTTGAATAACGTATTCACGTCCTAACTTGTTAGCTTGAGCGCACAAATCAGCGTTGGTCTCTTCGTTGAAAACCAACTGTGTGATGCCGTAGCGGTCACGCAAGTCAATAAAGGTCATACCGCCCATTTTACGACTGCGTTGCACCCAACCAGCCAAGGTTACTTCTTGGCCAACGTTTTCGATGCGTAGTTCACCGCAAGTGTTAGTTCTATACATTTGTGTTTGTCTTGATTTATGACGGCCAGCATAGCTCATAGCTTGTGCTGAGCCGTTCAATCGTTCTTTAATTGCTATTACTCTGCGAAATTACAAATATAGTTTGGATTTGACAAACTATGGTATTAAAAACTCTATCTCCTCAGGTAAAACGTCCATGTCGATGCGTTTTACGCTTTTATGTATAACGCGTCCGTCAAGGCTTACTAAGGCATTTGATAGCCTATTGAAGGTTACTTTACGTGTACGCCATACTCTAACACCACGGTGACTTAAAAAACGACCAGTGAAGAGTAACCAAAGACCATGAAATAATTGGAATAATGCGGGTTTGGCAACTAATGTAATGTCTAATAACCCATTGTAGGGGACTGCGCTGGGGGTTTGGCCGTAGCCATGAGCTGAGCCAATGCAAATGCTCATAGCACTTTGTTCAATTGTTTCACCGCTTATGTCAAAACTAAATTTAAAGTTCATGCGTTGAAACAATAGTAGTAGGGCTGATGTGAAGTATGAGAGTGTATTGAATCCTAACAAGCTTCCTGTTTTGCGACGCAAATTGGTTATGGCTGATGCAACGCCTAAGTTGATGCAATCAATAAAATAGAACTTTTCTTGATTACCTGTTTTGTCATAAAGGGTAGCTGTTCCGATGTCCACTCTTCGCGTGTTATGTCTGAGCAAGGCTTCGATCGTATCCTTATATTTATCGGCATAGAACCCCCAGAACTTAGCAAAGTCATTTCCAAATCCATTAGGAATAATTCCCAATGTGGGGTGTTTACCATTGGGGGCTTGGGTGCTCATGATGCCACATATGGCATGATTAAGGGCTGCATCTCCACCCACAATAATGATTGTTTCGTAGCCTGCACGTGTCATCATCGAAGCCAATCGCTCAACTGACCCCGCGCCTTCGCTTTGAACATAGTCAAAGGCAATACCTTTTTCTTCTAAGTATTGGCGAATTTTCTTCCAACGCTTTTGTGTGCGCGTTGAACCTTCTTTAGGGCAATAAATAAGAGCCCAAGCAGTTTTTGGCATTTATAATAAAGGTTGTAAAAGTTAGTGGATTGTTGGGATGTGCTGATGTAAAAATTGATGGAGTGGTATATATATGTTGTGCAGAATGGCGTGAAATCTTGTTATAGCACACGTTGTTATGTGTAACCTGGATTGTGGCTATAAGTTGATTTTTGTAGCTTCGTCGGCTGTCATCCAATGTATTTTTATGCCTCGACGTTCCATACCTCTAAACCATGTCATTTGTCGTTTAGCAAATTGGTGTATGGCAATTTCAAGTTGCTTAAACATTTCCTCATAGTTCAGTTTTCCTGTTACATACAAGGTGAGGTATTTGTATTCCAATCCGTAATATATAAGGTCATCGGGGTGAATGCCTTCGTTCAGTAAGCCTTTCACTTCGTCAACCATACCATTTGATAAGCGCTGCTTAAGTCGTTCGGTTATACGCTTTCGGCGCGTGTCTCTGTCAACATCAATGCCTATGTTATATGATGTAAGTGTAGGGAAGGGGCGGTCATCAATAGGTGTCGTTTTGTAATACTCGGCAATTTCGATGGCTCTAATGGCTCTTTGTGCTGAATCAACATCGGTTGTGTTGTGCAACACTTTGTATTGCTGTAAAATATGGGTCAGCTCTTGTAGCGACTTTCCTTTAAGTCTGTTCCTTAATTCTTCATTTTGAGGTACGGGCGATAACCTGTAGCTGCGTAGAATGCTTTCAAGGTAAAGCCCTGTTCCACCACACACAATGGTGCGTTTGCCACGACTCTTGATGTCGTTATATGCTGTGAGAAAATCCTTTTGGTACTCGTAGACATTATATTTTGTACCTGGTTCAGCAATATCAATTAAATGATAGGGGATGTGCGCTCCGTTAATGGAGTAATCCTCTAAGTCCTTACCCGTACCAAGATCCATTCTTTTGTACACTTGTCTACTATCAGCGCTAATGATTTCAGCATTAAGCTTGGCAGCTAATTTTACGGCTACTTGTGTTTTGCCTGAGGCTGTAGGCCCCAATATGGTGATAAGGTCAGTCATAAAGATATTGCTTGCTATAATTGAGTGTTGAAAGTAACGATTGAAAAAAAAGCCGCTGCAATACACAAATAAGGCATTACAGCGGCTTGTTTTAGTAGTTTAGAAATTCTAAACCCATCATTAATTAGCCATTAACTTTGGCCATGTGAGCGATGAGTTCGAGAACCTTGTTAGAGTAACCGATCTCGTTGTCGTACCAGCTGATAACCTTAACGAAAGTATCAGTGAGGTAAACACCAGCGTTAGCGTCGAAGATAGAAGTGTTAGTGCAGCCGAGGAAGTCGCTTGAAACAACAGCATCCTCAGTGTAGCCGAGTACACCCTTCAATTCGCCTTCAGAAGCTTCCTTCATGGCAGCGCAGATGGCTTCCTTAGTAGCGGGCTTAGCCAAGTTAGCAGTCAAGTCAACTACAGAAACATCCAAAGTTGGAACACGCATTGAGATACCAGTCAACTTACCGTTGAGTTCGGGGATAACCTTACCTACAGCCTTAGCAGCACCAGTAGTAGAAGGAATGATGTTGCCAGAAGCAGCACGGCCACCGCGCCAGTCCTTCAATGAAGGACCATCAACAGTCTTCTGAGTAGCAGTAGTAGAGTGAACGGTAGTCATCAAACCGTTAACGATACCGAACTTGTCGTTCAAAACCTTAGCGATAGGAGCCAAGCAGTTAGTGGTGCAAGAAGCGTTAGAAACGAACTGAGTACCCTTAACATACTTGTCGAAGTTTACACCGCATACGAACATAGGAGTGTCGTCCTTTGAAGGAGCTGACATTACTACGTACTTGGCACCAGCTTGGATGTGAGCTTGAGCCTTCTCCTTAGTAAGGAAGAGACCAGTTGACTCAACAACGTACTCAGCACCTACAGCGTCCCACTTCAAGTCAGCTGGGTTGCGTTCAGCAGTTACACGGATGTGGTTGCCGTTTACGATGAGTTCGCTCTTCTCTACGTCAGCTTCGATAGTGCCTTGGAATGCACCGTGCATAGTGTCGTACTTGAGCATGTATGCCAAGTAATCTACGGGGCAAAGGTCGTTAATACCTACAATCTGGATGTCGTTGCGAGTTTGAGCAGCGCGGAATACGAAACGGCCGATACGACCGAAACCGTTAATACCTACTTTAATCATGATTTTAAAAAGTTATGAATTAACTATTTAAGTGGTTAATATTCAGTGAATTATCTCAAATTGGATGTAAGGCTCAAGTGGCTTTGCTTTCAGGACATTACCGCTTTTTTCCTTTTTCCACCGCAAAAGTACAAAATCATTTTTATTTTTGCAGCAAGTTTAATCATTAAATTTTTTAAAAATATGAAATCTTCTTTTTTGCAAGAGTTTAAGGAGTTTGCAGTAAAAGGCAATGCCATTGATATGGCTGTAGGTGTAATTATAGGTGGAGCCTTTGGCAAAATCGTGTCGTCCATTGTTAATGACTTGATAATGCCTCCTATTGGTTGGCTTATTGGCGGTATTGATTTTAAAGACTTGAAATATGAGTTGCCTATAAATCCGCTCAATGAGGGTGGGGAGCCTGTATGCATTGCTTATGGCAATTTTTTGCAAACGTGTCTTGATTTCCTTATCATAGCTTTTTGTGTTTTCATGTTGGTGCGCCTGATTATGAAATTGTCACGCAAAAAGAAGGTTGAAAGTGAAAAGCCTGCTGCTCCTGCTGAACCTTCAGAGGAAGTGAAACTTCTGCGTGAGATTCGTGATGCGCTTAATAAATAAAGAATAACGCGTTGGCGGAATTAGTAAACAAGTAGACAAGTTAACGGGTTAACAGGTAAGTTTGCCAAGCTTTTTAAGTTTCTTGTCAT
>URDV01000143.1 GCA_900546605.1 uncultured Prevotella sp. | reverse complement strand
CACGACGCTCTTCCGATCTATTCTATTCAATTACCACCGCTCTTTTTTTCCTACTTATCATACCGATTATAGGTCTACTTATAAAAATAAAGAAGAAGGGGGCGTCCTTCTCTAAAAAAGAACTTGCTTTAAAAAACGAGAAGCTATGCTTAAATGAAACTATTGCATCAAAAGATAAACAGATAAAAGAACTTGGGAAAAAGTGTAAAAGTTTATTAGGACAACAAATAAAAGACAAAGCAGACGCTGAAAAAATGCATGATTGCATAATTAACATTTATAAAATGCTACATGACAAGTCGCTAAAAATATACGACAACAAATCAAGAGAACTTCTTTTATATAGTTTTAGAATTATAGACAAGACTTTTTGCGATGACATAGATAGATTTAATGCCACTGCCAAAGATAAGATCACAAAGCAAGAATTTATCATCTGTATTTTAGCATACATGAATTTTAATAAGGAACAAATTTTACAAACGCTCTCAAGCTCTGATGCGACCTTTAGAAAGCATAAAAGTCGTTTGCTACATAAGATTAACGACAATAGTTATCTAAAGTATATTTGTGACATTTTAAGCAAATTATAGCTATTAAAAAGATTGATATAATCTGATAATCAACAATTTCGAAAAATCGAAAAGTCACAAGCTATTGTTTTAGACGATATCTTTTCGCAACTTTGCAAACGAATTTTTAAACACTTTATCAATATGATAGTTTCTACATTACTCATTCTCACGATGGCATCAGTTTGTCCCTATACTATTAAAAACTTTCAATAAAACATTATACAATGAAAAAATCATTAGCTCTATTATTTATATTTTTTTGCGCTACAGCACTATATAGCCAACCATCAAAAGAGAATAAAGATGCTCAAGCGTTTAAACTTTACTTGTCAAACACGTTTGCAAAATATTATCCCCTACCAGTTCTACAGCGATTTTATAAATATATGAACACACACAGAAAAGATAGCATTAACGATAGGTACGTACTCACTTACGCTGATGAAAACCCAGGTTGGGCTCCAGCAAATTCATATTACTCGTTTACAACAATGATAGGAAAAGAGTCAAATACTAACATCTCCATTCGACATTACGATGACCGCCTATTTCCCGATTCATTACGATGTTTATTCAAAACGTTATATGCTAAATTCCGTAAACAATACCCTCGCAAAAAAATAACACAAAAAGAATTGGTGTTTCAGTTGAAAGCTTTCAATAAAATGGCACATAATAAACCTTTGTTCTTTGCTGATATCCACCAAGTCTATAATGACGATTTTGATGCATATGTAAAGTATATGTTTAAAAACTCTATTCTTATTGACGACAAACAAAATCAACGTTTTTTACGCAATCCTTCATCTGAAAAATTACAAAATGATATAGGAGTACGCTTTGTTATAGGTGTAGCACTCTATAAATTATGGCTCACACAACAAAAGTAGACTTTAAACGAACTTCATTGGAAAGTATTTTTCAAAATACGAACTAAGAATATTGAAATGAAAGGTGCATAAATAATTTTCTCCTTTTTCAGATTCTTGGCTCATGTTTTTTCATTTCTATGCATGAGTCCACTTGGAAAAGTAAAGAATTGAGTTCTAATTCAGGATTATACTTACATTTTATCATTCAATATTACCAATAAACATATTTATAAAGATAGAACATACAATATAATTACAGAAATAAGGTTATTGATTTACAAAATGAAAGTTGTTTTTTGAAGAGCCACTTTTTCAAGTGGACTCAAAATTCAATTCTATAAAGAATTGAAAAAATGATGCTGACATTATAGAATAAAAAGATGCAGTTTTACCTCATAACACACTTCAAGCATGTTAAGACGATTAGCAATAATTATTATAGTCCTATCTACATTTACCACAAGCAATGTTCAAGCACAAAAAAAAGAAGCTGAGCAACTTTTTGAATGGTTTAAATCTGCCTCAGGCTTTGATCGAACCTATCCACGTGAAAAAGTTTACTTACATATGGACAATGCTTCGTATTTAGAAGGTGATACGTTATGGTATAAAGCATACGTTGTACGAGCATCAAGTTTGCTACCTACTGAATTGAGCAAAGTGCTATATGTTGAACTGCTTAATGCCGATGGACAATTGGTTGAGCGACAAACACTGCACCTTGACTCATTAGCACAAGCTGATGGGTGCTTTCAATTGAATATTCCTATAAGAGCGGGATATTATGAAGTAAGAGCATATACCCGAGAAATGACCAATTGGGATGAAACAGCTTATTTTTCACGCATCATTCCAATATTTGCACAAGGAGGGAACCCACTAAAACGAAAAGGAAGTTCTATCAACTTTAATTTAGGAAATTTGTTTGTACCCAACCCTGAAAGAAACGAACGAGTCACATTAGGCGAACCACGTCCTTATACAATGAAGGAGAGTAGAGATTGCTTACTAACATTTTATCCTGAAGGAGGAAAGCGAGCCAAGCAACTTAAGCAAGTAATAGCTTTTAAACTAACTGATGGTCGCGGATATGCACTTGAAGACACTCTCTGCCTATACAACTCAAACGGACATTTTATTCAAGAATTTGCACCAGAGTATGAGGGGATGGGAAGTTTCGTTTTACCTGACACAATCGCTTCAGCCTACGTATGTCGGAAAAACATTCCTTCAAAAAAATATGTGTTACCTGACGCTGAAACTTCTTATGCACTTCACACGCAAGTTGCTGATAGTGGGCTTTATGTAAAAGCAAGCATTTCGCCCAATGTTAGCCATAAGGGACAACTCATGGGTATTGCTGTAACCTGCCGTGAAAAGGTATGCTACTTTGATACGCTAACGCTCAGCACAAGTGATGTTGACCTTTTCATTCCGCGAAAAGCACTACGTGGTGGTGTTAACCGAATTGATTTATTCGATGTAAACGGACATAGTTGGATAACACGATTAGTGTGGATGCAACCAACTACAGCTGAAGACAAACGTGTTAAAGTAGCTATAGAGCAAAATGAAGCAGTTTACGCCCCCTTCTCGCCATCAGTTCTTAAAATGCATTTGTCTGACCTACATAACAAACCTGTTAAAACCACTTTTTCTATATCTGTACGCGACCGCCATGGTAACATTACTGATACAAATGATGGAGGAATTAAGGCTGATTTGCTTTTATCATCAGAGTTACGTGGTTATGTTTATCGCCCCGACCTTTACTTTGCCAAAGATGATGCAGCACATCGGCGCATGCTCGATTTGCTCCTTATGGTACAAGGTTGGACAGCTAACTCATTCGATGTAATGTGCGGAGCTGATTCGTTCAATCTTAAACAACCTATTGAAGATAAGCTCATTATTCGCGGCACACTACTTGAAGATAATAATAAGCATAAACCTTTAGCTAACTTCAAATTAAAAATTAGCATGTATTCGCCTTCAGGCATGTCAATGGATGGTGAGACCACAACCGATGCCAACGGAAAATTTGCATTTGAATCGAAAATAAACTTTAGTGGAGAATACATGGCACAGTTTTCAGCACGTAGCACATCGGGCAAAAAAAGATGGGCGCGCTTAACTATTGACCGATGGTACGCCCCCTCACCTCGGGCACTTAACATAACCGATTTGCTACTACATGCACCTGCACAATATGACAGCATTCACATTTATTCGCAAGTAACTGAGCCTAACACCTTTATATGGAAGGATACTATACCCCATGCTCTGCCCAAAACTTTGGCCGAAGCTAAAGTTGTTGTGAAAGGAAAATACAAAGGTTTTACGGGTGGAAGGTACACATGGAATGGCGGAGAGAAAACTGGTCAAAAGGTGGCCATGAAGTATTATGACATTATGCAAATATCAGAGTATCTGAAAGACCATGGCGAAGCTACATCTGACATGGGAGACTTACTGCCACGCCTTAATCCCAAACTTGATATTTATCGTTCACTTGACGAGAATGCCACTAACAACGACTACTATGCATTAGATAGCACTTCAATTCAGTCAAAGTTGCCGTCATCCTATCAAGACTATCATGAACAAGATAAAAGGCCACACATGACATACGGCAACAATTACGTGCAAATGTACAATAACAATATGGCTGATTACAAATACACCAATGATATATTTGACACTCCATCTGACGAATTTCGTTCATGGGCTTTAGTTACTGATGGCTTTGCTAACAACGCTGTTACAGGGGAACGCGAAAGAAATAGTCAATGGCAATATAAAAGCTACTTTTACGAGCAACCAGACAAAAAGGTACTTGAAAGTAAAAAAGGAACGGAGCGTCGGCGCATTCATGGATTTACGCCACACGTTGAGTTTTACTCACCTGACTATCGACGATTTGACCTTCCATCTGATGCCGATGTGCGTAGAACGCTTTATTGGAATCCATCCATCAAAAGTGATGACGAAGGTAATGCCTTGATTATTTTCTTTACCAATTCACATAAGGAGCAACGACTTGACATTAGTATACGAGGTGTAACGCTAAATGGTGGATGGGTAGAATAAGTTAGTTTTGAGTTCGATGGTTTTGAGGTTATAATATTTGTGCTTTAAAAGTTTTCAATTCCAAGTCTCAAAACAAACTTACCTCATAACCATCGAATTCAAAACTTCAAACTAACTCTTACGAGCCACTAACGTAATACCCAACGACACAAGGGCAAAAACTAAACCTGAAATGCATACCCCCGTCCATCCTAAAGCATTCCACGCAAAACCAGCACAGAGTGTACCGAAGCTACCACCCACAAACAAATGAAACATAAAAATGGTGTTGCTACGATTGGTTGCCTCAGGCGTTTGGGCCAAACAGCCACTCTGGTTGCTCAGTTGATGACATTGTGCACCAATATCAACCAATATGATGGCTAATATCATACCTATGTAAGTGTTACCCAGCAACCATGCCACAGCCCAAGCACATAGCTGCAACACACTCCCTGCCAACGATATACGCATAATGCCATAACGCGGTATTAAACGCCCTATGCCACTTGCAGCCATAGCCCCAGCCATGCCACACAAACCTAACATGCCCACAGTCTCGCTACCTGCATTAAATGGAGCACCCGACAAGTGAAATGCCATACACGACCACACACTCATCATACTGCCAAAGGCAAAGGCTGCCCTAACAGAGTAAAGGCGAATAAGCGAATGCTGACGATAAATGGTAGCAATTGACTTCATTAACCCAGCAAAATTGCCCTCGTAAGTAGGACGCATTTGGGGCAACATGCGCAATATAACAACAAGGCACATGGTCATAATAACAGCAGCTATGCCAAACATGACACGCCAGCCCCACCAATCGCCCACATAACCACTAATAACACGTGCTCCCAACACTCCACTCAACAAGCCCGAAAGAACATACCCCATGTTGCGCGACTTGTTGTGTGGCAAAGAATATAAACGCGCCATAGGCACAAACATTTGTGGAATAACCGAACATATGCCTAATAACAACGATGCTGCCCATAACACCATCACATGCTGCGTAGTAGCTATGAGCAACAACATAATGATGGCCACCACCATGCTCGTTGTAGCAATTCGCCTACGCGACCACATATCGGCCAACGGCACTACCAGCAACAAGCCCAATGCGTAACCAGCTTGTGTTACAAAGGTTATAAAATTGGCTTGTACCTCACTTGCTTGCAAATCATGCCGTATGTCCTCTAACAATGGCTGATTGTAATACAAATTGGCCACAGTTAGTCCGCTTACCGCTGCCATCATGAACAATACGCTACGAGGTATTCCACTATCTTTTCTTAATTCTATCATTTCAGTCTAAACTCATTTTGAACTTGCAAAGTTACACATTCTTATTTTTTAAGTAGACGTCCATGCAAGATCG
>URDV01000142.1 GCA_900546605.1 uncultured Prevotella sp. | reverse complement strand
TAATAGAAGGGCCTATAACTCCTATAACGCTATCATTATTGCTGTCGTACATTCGCACGTATTGCCGGTTGCTCCCAGCCTTGGGCAGGGTCTCAACCTTTAATGGCGCATGGCCTTTCCATTCTTTATAGAGTAATAAGATTTCTTTCATGTCGAGAGTTTGTAATTTCATTACAAGCGTTGGAAAAAATAGTAAACAGGGTGATGGGGTAACGAGTTAACGGGTTGATAAGTTGACAAGTAAGTATGCAATATGCTACTTATTCATGTTAAAGTATGAATGGTAAGAGACATAAAAAACTTAGCGAACCACCTGTTAACTTGTCAACCTATTAACCCGTTAACCTGTCTTCCAATGTTCTTAATCCTTACGGAACCATATGTGCATAACCTTATTGCGGATGGCTACAATGTTGACCACCGAAACTAAGATAAAAATGCCACCACCAGCAGCAATCGCGGGCAACATGTTTCCACTCTTGAGTGTGGGGAATATAAGCCCGATAACATGCATGTAGTAATTGCGCACAATTATGAGTAGGGCAAAAGCTAACAAAAGAGTAGCCGCATTCATGCCCAACGTTAGGAGCTGATAGGGACGGCTCACACGATTAGGACTATAACCAATCAGGAGCAAGTTTTCGAGTTTTTGTGTATTCTTTTGCACCAGCAAATAAATGCTCAGCATGAGTATATAGAACGAGAGAACACTCACGAGTAGCCCCACTAACATAACCATGCTCACCACCACCCTTAAAAAGTAAGTAGTTTTTCCTGCATCCAATTTGTTGTCCTCCACATCGTAACCTTTTTGCTGCATATATTGTGCTATGCGCGCATCGGTTGGGTTGTTAACTTCAAGAATAATGCGTGAAGGATCCTCGGTTTTTCCAGGTTCATAGGTATTGTTGCTCCAGTCAATGAAACTTTGTGGAACAAGAATGGTGTTCAATCTGCTTGAGAAGCCCAACACCTTACCTTTAAATTGTGCATGTTGGCCATTGGCATTAATAAAAATGTTCATGTCAATCATGCCCACCAAGCCATCGCTCACTTTAGGTAAGTTACGGCTTTGGGCAAATCCAAAGTTATAAAGAGCGATATAGGTACGAGGCAATATAACAGGTACCTCTTTGCTGCCAGGAGCGTATTGCCAATCCTTGGCTGATGCGTCGACAAAGCTATCGGGTACGGCTTCAAAAAACATTTCTGTGTTAAGCGGTTCGGCTCCTTGCACGCTCATAGCGGCCGACACCTTGTATTGTGATGAAGTAAATGCGCCCACTTTTTTGCAAAAGGGCTGCTTACCTACATCGTCTATGTCGTATGTACTAAAGGCATTATTACGGCCCGACAACGTGCCCACCGTGGTAATGTGTTTTGAAACTACCAAAAAGTTATTGTTAATGAAACTATCCTCTTCAGTAAAAACAGGTATGATGTCTTTGTAAAATTGTATGCCCAGCATTACCACCCACATACCAAATAGGTTGGCAAAGAAAAAACCAGCAAATTGTGATAAACTAATGTGCTGCCTGAGCAATTTCCATATTAGGTTCATTTTGTAAGAAAAAAGTTAAGTTAGCAAAGGTGGGCTGCTGAAGCTCAAAGTAGAGTAGGGCATAGGCTAGGGCCAGCAGAGCAACACCCTGAGGCTTAAGTAATGTGGCACCTTGATGCTCTATCTAGAGCAAAAGCGTTATCTACCACTCTTAGGTGCCATACGCTTAGCAAAAGTAGTATGAGGGGAAAATGACACGTTGAAATATGCCAAGCCCCAATTGGTGCTCCCCCTTAGAGCTTAAAGGTTTGGTCATAATTCAGCACCATGTGCTTACCAATACTTGTAACAATAACCCCCGCTCCCTGCTTTTTGGCCTCAGTCATCATAATGTCAGCCATTATAGCCGAGTTCGTGTCGTCAAGGTGACTAATAGGTTCATCGGCTAAAATAAAGTCAAAAGGTTGTACTAAAGCACGCATCATGGCCACACGTTGCTGCTGTCCAAAACTCATGCGTCCCACTTTAGCATCTAGTTTGTCGGCTATGCCTAAGCGTTCAAACCACTCTTTAATTTCGCTCAAAGACTTAAAGCCTGTTAGGTTATTCTTAATTTGCACGTTTTCGAGCGCAGTTAGCTCAGGGAATAGGCGCAACTCTTGAAACAAGTGGCTAATGCTATGTTGGCGTATGTCGACCCAAGCCTTCACGTCAAGCGTGCTCACATTAGTTGTGTCAAAGCACACATCGCCCGTGTAGTCGTGTCTGTAGCCCAAGATGTAGCTACAAAGAGTAGATTTACCAGTACCTGACATAGCCTCTACCAAGTAGAGTTTATTCTTTTCAAACTTCACGTTCTGTTTCCATACCTCGCTTTGCAGGTCGCTACGTTGTGCAAACACGTGAGGCAAAACATTGTTTAAAGTAATGGTTTGCATTATGTTATAAAGTTTTTACCTTTGGCAGAATTCTTGGAATGGGTTAATGAACTGACGGGTTAACGAGTTAACGGGTAAGTATGCTATATGCTACTTATTATGTTAAAGTCAGAATGGTAAGAAGCTAAAAAACATGACAAACTTACCTGCTAACTCGTTAACCAATCAACTTGTTAATCCGTCAACTTTTTAACTAGTCCCAAGCATTTCTCCATTGTGTAGTATTTATTTTTCTTATTCAACTATGAGAGAAGCCTTGCGACCCATTTGTGCCGTATAAGTAATACCATGCGAGGCATTAGGTAGCAGTTTGTGTATGAGCGAGGCAGTCTGCCCCTGCTTCATACAGGGTTGATTATTAAGTAATTGCGTATTGATGTGAAAGAATACCAACGTACCACTTGCCTTGTTCGATTTTTTGGCCACAAATGGAACATTTATTTTTTCCTTCATAGAGGGCGAAACAAAGTAGATAAAGCTATGCTTCATTTGTTCACCAAAATTTAATTGCTGCTTGTCATTACTTAAAAAGAATTCGTTAGCGGCACATTGCTTCAAGGTCACATTTTTTTGTTTTCGAGCACATTCCATCCAGTAGTCGGCATCAGCAAACAAGTTAGGCGTATGTGTTTCAGCTTTCATGCAAAAGGCAGGCGTCCAATCCTTTGCAAAACTACCAATTTCGATGCTAAACAGCCCATTTGTGCTACCTAACAAACGGTCGGCATCAAATGTTTGGTTCAGTCCCATGAGCAAACCGCGTAGCGTAGCATCAGTTTTTAGCAATTGGAGCAAAGGTTTGCCTTGCGTGCGTGTTGCTAAGCAAAAGAGGGTGTTGTTTATAGTTCCCTTGTCATTCAGTTCTATGCACCCCTTTTGCTTTTCGTAGTCATCAATAGCAGCTACAATGTCAGCATTTTCGCTTGTTATGTTACAGCTGAGTTTTGAAATGTTACATTCACCATTATTAAATGCCACCTCAGCCGAAGCAAAAATTTGTATAGCTGCAGGATCGCAGTCTGCAGGCACACTAAAGCGAAGCAACATGTTGTAAGGGGTTGGTATGGCATCAAGTTGTGCATATACTTGCATGGCTGAGGGTTGCTCCTTAAGCGTTTTAAAAGCAGGAGAGTCAACAAACTTATCGTCAGAGTTAACCATGGAGCTAATGGTTTGGCGTAGCACATCACGCTCTTGTGCCACACCAGGACCTATGCAAAGAAAGCTTTTATCGTCCCACGAGGCCAACCATCCATCGGCCAACCATGTCCAATGTCTGCTATCTTCGTCCTCAATATCAACGGTTTTTCCCTCTATGTTTGAGAGCATTACTTTAACGTTGTCCTCGTTCTTAACCTTGGCAACCACACACAAATATTCATTAGGTGTAACCACACCATAAATAGGTTGTGAAAGGTCTAAGCAGCTATTTGCTTGCGCTATACGCTTTAATATTTTGTCCCTCTTGGTCGAATTTTGTTGCATTAGCTGCTGTGGGTCGATACGAATCACGGCCTTAGCTTGGGCTGGAATCATTTCATCATAACGTTTAGGCCATAAGAGCCAAGCAAGTAACAGAAGTACTAAGATGACGCCTATCCCAATTAAAGTCTTTGTAATAGTAGACTTACTTAACTTGTTCATAATGAAATACTTTAGTTTTGATTTATTTTACGTTTACAATCAAAAAACTCGCCACATTATAGTTGCGTGTGGTGCCAACACATGCATCACAACTAATCATCTTTAGTACGTTTAGCCAAATACATAAGGTGAACAGCAACGAGCGCAGCCGTTTCGGTACGTAAACGGCTTTTGCCCAAACTAATGGGTTGAAAGCCAGCTTCAACAGCCATTTTTACCTCGTCGATGCTAAAATCGCCCTCGGGACCAATTAGCACGGTAGCGTTGCCCTCAGGCTGCACCTTATCGCCCAAAAAGTTGCGTCCTGACAAGTGAATATTGCTGCTGGTATTATCCACCTCATCAGGGCTGTAGCAATGTGCTATGAACTTTTGGCCTTCAAGCGGCGTTTGAATGAAGGTCTTAAAAGGCATCATTTCGTCAACCAAAGGTTTAAAAGCTTTATGGCTTTGCTTCATGGCCGCAACCACAATTTTTTCAAGTCTTTCAGTTTTTACCACCTTTCGCTCAGAGTTTTTGCAATTGAGCAAACTGATATGGTCAATACCTATTTCGGTAGCCTTTTCGGCAAACCATTCCATGCGATCCATGTTTTTGGTCGGAGCTACAGCTACATGAATGTTGCCATGCCATAGCTTTTGGTCGTCCCATTGCCTATTGACTTCAAAGCAGCAATGTTTGGTTGAAGCCAACGTAATGCACGCGTCGTAAAAATGTCCTATGCCATCGGTAAGCGTAAGGACATCGCCCTCTTTTAAGCGTAATACCCTGATGGCATGTCCAGCTTCGTCTGCAGGTAATTCATGTATGCCATCAATTATTTGAGGAGTATAAAATATGTGAGTTTCTTTCATGAGTTCATTCGTTGTCTTTGTATATGAAGCAGAAAGTATCTACTTATAGTTGCTCACTATTGGCGACATTATTATTTGTTGAGTCAGAATGTTGGTCACGTCGTTTACTCAATTCTTTATGCAGAACGGATGCCAACTCAAAGTTTTCGTCAGCAACAGCGGCCTTTAATGCTTCGTCGAGCAATTTATCATTCATAGCAGTAATGGGCAGAGCCATGTTTTGTTCGCCCGAAGAATTAATTTTTGCTTGACGTTCAAACGCTTGTCGTTGTACCCACAAGGCTGAGTTAGTTTCGATGGCTGTAACAATAGCTTCAGCCACGGGGGTTGTAATTGAAACCACCTCATTAACGAGTTCAAAGTCGATGAGGGCTTTGGTTTGCCCATTAGCGGGTTGCATAATTCTAATGCCAATAGGAACCATTCCTACACGTAAAGCCAGTTTCACCATAAGGTGTGAGCAAGTAAAGTCTTTATTGCGTAAAGCGGCCATAATCATTTCATACCCTGCTTGGTCTATTAGTATGGGCATAAATTGTTCGCCTTGCTTTTCGCGAAGCACCAATATGTAGGCATCATGCAGTTCTCTACCGCGCGTTAATCCTTCAACCTTTAGTTCAATATAGTTATCGTACATATTGTAATTATCAGCTCCTTTTTATTTTATATTGCATGAAACATGGTTTGTGTTTGCAAGTAAATCGAATTCAAAGTTAGTGCAAACTGCATAGTCGGCAAAGGTTTTTATGATATTTCTTTTGTTTTTGGAATGAATGCATAGTTTTTAGTTTATTGTTGTATGTTATTTTCGTATTGAAGATTTTTTATCTTTTTGCCGCTTACAGCGGAATGCATAAATACACAAGAGCATAAGTTGCACAAAACCGTTAGCGGATTTTTTAGTTAACGGGTTAACAAATAACTATGTTATATTTAAATCTGAATGCTATATAGATTAAAAAACTTGACA
>URDV01000141.1 GCA_900546605.1 uncultured Prevotella sp. | reverse complement strand
TACTTGTTAACCTGTCAACTTGTTAACCCGTTAACCTGAAATTCCGCCAACGGGTATAGGTAGGTAAGAAACAAAAACTTTAACTAACACAAGAGTCTATGCAAAATTTTATATCCGACTTAGCGCTTATACTCATATCGGCAGGTATTGTCACCCTGCTATTCAAACGGCTCAAGCAGCCTTTGGTGTTAGGTTACATCGTTGCAGGCTTTTTGGCTGGTCCACACATGCCCTACACTCCCAGCGTGAGCGATATGAGCAGCATTCACACTTGGGCCGACTTAGGTGTTATCTTTTTAATGTTCACACTTGGCCTTGAATTTTCATTCAAGAAGATTGTAAAAATGGGCATAGGACCTGTTGTGGCAGCCTGTTGTGTAATGTTCTGCATGATGAGTTTAGGCAGCATGGTAGGACACCTATTTGGCTGGGATAGCATGAACAGCCTTTTCCTTGGCGGAATGTTAGCCATGTCGAGTACAACCATTATATACAAAGCCTTTGACGACTTAGGACTCCGCCAACAAAAGTTTGCAGGCGAAGTGCTTTCGGTGCTTATACTTGAGGACATATTGGGTATATTGCTCATGGTGGTGCTCAGCGCTGTAGCCGTGTCACGACAGTTTCAGGGCATTGAACTGGTAGGTAGCTTGTTTAAGTTAGGCTTCTTCCTCATATTATGGTTTGTAGTAGGCGTATATGTCATACCTATATTCTTACGCAAAACACATCGGTTAATGAACCGCGAAACACTGCTCGTAGTGAGCATTGGCCTTTGCTTTTTACTTGTGGTCATAGCCGAAAAGGTGGGTTATAGTTCGGCATTTGGTGCCTTCATGATGGGTAGCATATTGGCCGAAACGCTTGAGGCGGAGCAAATAGAACGTGTAGTTTCGCCTGTTAAGGACTTGTTTGGTGCCATTTTCTTTGTGTCAGTAGGCATGTTGGTCGACCCCGCTGTACTCGCCACTTATTGGCTACCTATCATGGTCATCTGTTTGGTCATCATTGTGGGACAAGCGGTATTTGGCACTGCCAGTTTCCTTATTTCAGGTCAACCCTTGCGCATTGCGGTACAAGGCGGATTCTCATTGGCACAAATTGGTGAGTTTGCCTTCATCTTGGCCTCATTAGGTACTACATTAGGGGTAACAAGCGACTTTCTTTATCCTGTGGTAGTGGCGGTGAGCATTATTACCACCTTTTTCACTCCTTACATGATTAAGGCGGCATCGCCCGTATGCAATGTGTTAGAGCGCATTGTTCCGCCTGCGGTGATGCACCGATTGATGGAACGTGGACAAAAAGCTAATCCACACCCCACACTTAACGACCATGTATGGAAACGCCTCATCACAGCCCTTGTTAGTCAAGTAGGAGCCTACCTCACACTTAGCGTGGCCATAATTCTTATTTCGTTTTCAGTATTACTTCCCCTGAGCCGTGCCACCTTAGGACATTGGGTGGGCAACGCTGTGTGTGGCGTGCTAACGTTGCTGATGGCCTCACCTTTTTTACGAGCCATTGTAATGCGTAAAAACCACTCTGAAGAATGGAAAGAACTTAAGTTGCGCAACCGCTTAAACCACGCAGCCCTATGGCTGACCTTTGTGGTACGCTACTTCATTGCCACTGCTGCCGTTTACTACATTCTCAACTTTTTGTCACCTTTTTGGTGGCCTTGGCATGTTGCTGCCTCACTGCTATTAGTGGCAGGCTTCATTGCATCGCGTCGCATAAAGTGGATAAGCATAAAAATGGAACGCACCTTTTTGCAGAACCTACGTTCACGCGAGGCACAAGCCTTGGCCAATGGCACTGAACCAGGTTATGCAGGTCGACTAACGAGCCGTAACATACACATTGCCGAATTAGAGGTACCCGATGATAGTGCTTGGGCAGGCCATCGCTTGCGCGAGTTAGGCTTCAGTCATCACGATGGCGTAATGATTGCTGCCATTGTGCGCGGAGTGCATAGGCTGAACATACCCGATGGCGAAACAATTATATTCCCAGGCGACCGCATCGAGGCCATTGGTAACGATGAAAGTTTGCAACTCTTTCAGCAACGAATGCAACAAGAACACATGGTTTATGCACCAGCCACCTGCCACCTGCAACTGCGCCGCTTGCTGGTGGCTGGTGACAGCCCACTCATTGGCATAGCCTTGCGCGATAGCGGCATTCGCTCTACTTATCATTGCATGGCAGTGGGCTTTGAGGACACCGACAACAACATTATACCTGCCACAGCTGAACGCATCATTAAGCGTAACGACACGCTATGGGTGGTGGGCGAAGAACACGACTTGCAAGTGTTGAGAACTCAAATAGCTCCCAAGAGCAACAAAAAAGCTTAAAGCGATTTTTTCATCAGCAGCAATAGCCCCACACATCAACTTATCACCATGACTATTGACGAAAAAATAGTGCAACTGCGCCACACCATTCAGCAGCAACTGCAGCCATTAGTACAATCAGACTACGTGTTGTGGGGCTTGCCCTATCATGAAAACATAGGCGACACACTTATATGGCAAGGCGAATTGGCCTTTTTAAAGCAACTGCCCTTTAAATGCATCGGCACTTGCGGCTGGAATCGCTTGCCACAACAAGGGCAACTGCCACAAGGCACCACCCTACTGCTACATGGAGGGGGCTTTATGGGCGATGTTTGGCGCGAAGCATGGAACAGCATGCTCACTCGCCTTTCGGCCTATGCTCACCACCCCATAGTGCTATTACCCAACACATTATACTATAGTGACGAGCAGCTAATGGCTGACGACGCCAAGCGTTTGGCGCAATTTAGCCAATTAACCATTTGCCTTCGCGACCAACGCTCCTACCAATTAGCTCAAGCACACTTTAGCAACCCCGTGTTGTTAGTGCCCGACATGGCCTTTTGCGTTTCTACTCAGCCCTTACGCCAAATGGCGAAAACGGCCAACCATCGTGGCACTCTTTTATTAAAGCGAAATGATAAGGAGGCTACCCAAAAAACATTACCCTACTTGCCTAACATGGAACAACACGACTGGCCTACCGTGGGCGAATCGCTGCATTGGCAAGACCACACCTTCGACTTCATACAGCGCATCACCTCATGTGCCGAACGCAGATGGCCACTCATAGCAACTACGCTACAACAACTTGAGAGCCTTTATGCTTATCACATTTATCGTAACTACCTCATACACAGTGGTGTTAAGTTACTAACCCCATATCAGCATATCATCACCACCCGTTTGCACGGCATGATACTATCCATGTTGCTCAACAAGCCTGTTAGCTACATTGATAATAGCTATGGCAAACTCTCTGCCTTTTACAACACATGGCTCTCCGATGTTGACAATGTAACCCCGTGGCCTTGACACGCAGCATGCACAATACCCACAAGTGGTGATTGCACATTGCACCACGTAATGGTACTTTTGCAGCGTGAATAAAGAATTAAGAATGTTGACATTGACAAGACGCATCGCCTTGCCAATGCTTTTTGGGATGTGTCATGCAGTAGCCATGGCGCACCATGATGAGTTTGAGCACAATCATAATAATGTGCCATTTACCGATCAAATAACTTGCGATAGTGCTAAGACAAATCAATCTTCAGCACGCATCACCTATGATCTTACCGCTATAACTGAAGGGCAATGGAACCTTACATCGGGACGTGGCGGTTGGGCCAATAAGTTGGATGCGGGCATAGGAGTGAAGCTGTGGACCGGAGCTACAGCCGAAGGACGTGTGCTGTCTACTTGGCAACCCACTGACGCCGTGGCCGATGTGTGGCAGGACTTTTCAAACATCAATGCTCCTAATCGTCCCTTACGCCTTGTACACTTTGGCTTGCAACAAACTCTTGGCAAAATGAGTGTCTACGCAGGTTTGCGCGAGGCCGATGAAGATTATTTTTGTACCCCATTGGCTGGCATATCAACAGGAGCCTCGTGTGGCTGTGCTCCTACGGTAAACGATAACTTTCACATTAACGTATTTCCACTCACCTCGCTCGGTTTGCATGTCACCTACCAACCTATTGAGCCACTCACCATTCAAGCCAGTTTGTACAACGGCATAGCCTACGACACCTTTCACCGTTCCTTTCGTTTCCGTCCACATCGCGATGGGGTCATTACGCTTGGTTCAATAAGTTACGAACGTCCTGCCGACAACGATGAGGACTTTGGTGCTACTTATCTCATAGGTTGGAACTTTGGCAATCACTATCGCGAGAGTACACAACGTCGCCATTCGCAATCGGGCTTTTGGCTCACAGCTGAACAGCCCATTTGCCACTTAGGACGAGTAGGTGTAGCCGTAGGTGCTACCTTTGCTCGCGAATTTAAAGACCCAGAAGTAGCCACAGGCTATTGGAATGGCACTTTGGCTCTTAATCGCTTAACACGCATAGGTGGAACCTTTGCCTTGGTTTTTAATCGTGCCTATTACCATGAAGCACATGAGAGCGACCTCGAAGCTACCTTCAGTTTGCCACTGGGCAAATACTTCACATTGCAGCCAGCCCTTCACCACTACTCCACCAATGGACAAAGCCAATGGTTAGCTCAAATGCGAGTAACGTTTGCCTTGTAAGTTGAAACCACTTCAAACCGTTAAGGTGTGCACCAAAACACACAAAATTCATGAAAAAGTTTGTCCACTCACACAAAATGCCTAACTTGCGCCCCGATTAGCAACTCTATAACTAATAACACAACACAATGAAACACCTAAAACTATTAGCACCCTTGGCCGTGTTGTTACTACTGACAAGCTGTGTGAGCAAGAAAAAACTTGCTGAGGTGCAAACTAATTATGACCAGCTGAAAACCGAACACGCTGCGTTACAAAAGGACTATAATAATGCCCAAGTGCGCATTGCAGAATACACCTCTGACTCAAAGAGCCTTGCCGCCCGCTTGAAAGAGGAACAACAACGCAATGCTGAAATGAAAGAGGCCTATAGCAAGTTGCAAAGCTCTTATCAAAGCAACGTGCAACAAGGCAATGTAAACATTTCAAAACTGGTTGATGAAATCAATGCTTCGAACAAGTTTATCAAGCAACTGGTTGATGCAAAGAGCAAGAGCGACTCGCTGAATCAAGCCTTGACCAACAAGTTAACTCGTTCGCTCACTCGCTCTGAAATGAACGATGTTGACGTGCAAGTGCTCAAAGGGGTAGTTTACATCTCGTTGGCCGACAACATGCTTTACAAGAGTGGTAGCTACGAAATTGGCGACCGCGCTGGTGAAACTCTTTCAAAAATTGCCAAAATCATTACTGACTATAAAGACTACGATGTTTTGGTTGAAGGCAACACCGACAACGTACCCATTTCACAAAAGAACATTCGCAACAACTGGGACCTCTCTGCTCTGCGTGCTTCGTCTGTGGTACAGGCTTTGCAAAACCGATATGGTGTTGACCCTAAACGCTTGAGTGCTGCTGGCCGTGGCGAGTATAACCCTGTAGCCTCTAACAACACCGAGGTGGGAAAACAGCGTAACCGACGCACACAAATTATCATCACACCTAAGCTCGATCAATTCATGGACCTTATTGACGAGGCTCCTGAACAGCAACAAAAATAATAAGAAGGCATAATTTTGTAAGCCTTACCCATTGGCGGAATTTCAGGTTAACGGGTTAACAAGTTGACAGGTTAACAAGTAAATATGCTTTACACCACTTATTATGTTAAAGCCAGAATAACAAGAAACTTAAAAAGCCTGGCAAACTTACCTGTTAACCCGTTAACTTGTCAACTTGTTTACTAATTCCGCCAACGCGTAAGCCTTGAATAATTAAAGTGGGAGGTAAACACTCTATATGGGTGCTTATCTCCTACTTTTGTGTTGGGGGGGAGGATATTTTCAAATATTGGTGTCCGATAAAACGCCGAAACGCAACTTCTTCCGTCTTAAACCCTTTAT
>URDV01000140.1 GCA_900546605.1 uncultured Prevotella sp. | reverse complement strand
CTTTAACATAATAAGTGGTGTAAAGCATACTTACTTGTTAACCTGTCAACTTGTTAACCTGTCAACTTGTTAACCTGTCAACTTGTTAACCCGTTAACCTGAAATTCCGCCAACGGGTACACAACTTATTATGTTAAAGTCAGAATAACAAAAAACATAAATAATTTGGCTGACTTACCTGTTAACCCGTTAACTTATCAACTTGTTTACTAAATCCGCCAACACGTTAAGATGGAATCGTAAAATCACACACCACACCCATCTGTATGCCATTATCATTTGCACAACTATTGTTCACATTGTGCAATCAAGGCAGCTCTAATGTTAAGTAACTTTGCAGCATTACAAAAAAACTTTTGAGGAGAAACCATTTGCTAATGATTTTAGGTAAATTTGCCACTACATAACAATAGTCTACATATATATATAACATTACTCAACCCATGCAAGTTGCATTATTCATACCTTGCTACGTCAATGCCGTGTTTCCCGAGGTGGGCATGGCTTCGCTCCACTTGCTTGAGCAATTGGGCGTTGATGTAGTTTACCCCAAGGGACAAACCTGCTGCGGACAGCCCATGGGCAATGCCGGATTTGAGGACGAAGCTCGCCACTTGGCTGAGCACTTTGAAAAGGTGTTTGGCCAATACGACTATGTGGTAGGGCCATCAGCCTCATGCGTGTCATTTGTACGCGACCACTATGACCGCTTAGTGCCACACCGCTGCTCAGCACAAGGCCGCGTGTTCGAAATATGCGAGTTCATACACGATGTTATTCGTCCTACCCACCTCGATGTTAGTTTTCCTCACAAGGTGAGCATTCAAAATAGTTGCCACGGGGTGCGTTTGCTCGGGCTCTCATCGCCCAGCGAGCGCAACGTTCCTTATTACAACAAGCTACGCAATCTGCTCTCATTGGTGCACGACATTGAAATAGTTGAACCCGAACGTCGCGACGAGTGCTGCGGCTTTGGCGGTATGTTTGCCGTCGAAGAGCACGCTGTGTCGGGACAAATGGGGCGCGACAAGGTGATGCGCCATGTTAACACCGGAGCTGAATACATTGTGGGAGCTGACTGCTCTTGCCTTATGCATCAAAACGGCATCATTGCCCGCGAAAAACTTAACATCAAGACGCTACATATAGCCCAAATACTCTCTGGAAATGTCTAAGCACGCAAAACAAGCTACTGAATTTTTAAAGAATAAAAAGCAGGCTGCATGGCACGATGAAACACTGTGGATGGTGCGCGAAAAACGTGACCGCATGGCACACGATGTGCCCGAATGGGAGGACTTGCGCGAGGCAGCTTCGCAACTTAAAATGTATAGCAACTCGCATTTGGCCGAACTGCTTGAAGAGTTTGAACAAAATGCCACACGCAATGGTGCCATTGTGCATTGGGCCAAAGATGCTGACGAATATTGCCACATTGTTGCCAGTTTGCTACAACAACACCAAGTCAAGCACTTTGTTAAGAGTAAGTCAATGCTGGCCGAGGAGTGCGAACTCAACCCTTACCTTGAGGCACAAGGCATTGAGGTGCTCGAAACTGATTTGGGTGAACGCATTCTGCAAATGTTGCACCGCAAGCCTGTGCACATTGTGCTACCCGCCATTGCAGTGAAAAAGGAGGAGATTAGTGAACTCTTTTGCCGCGAAATGGAGGGATGTGAACCTGGCAATTGCGACCAAACTTACCTCACACACGTGGCTCGTCGCAACCTACGCAAAAAGTTTATTGAAGCCGAAGCTGCCATGACTGGGGCGAACTTTGCTGTTGCCTCAACGGGCGAATGCGTGGTGTGTACCAATGAAGGCAATGCCGACATGGGTACAGCTCTTAACACCAAACGATTGCAAATTACAGCCTTTGGCTTAGAAAAAATTGTACCCGACCGCGAAGCCTTGGGTGTGTTTACTCGCTTATTGGCACGCTCGGCCACTGGTCAGCCCAGCACCACATACACCTCACACTATCGTTCACCGCGCAAAGGCGGAGAGTTGCACATCATCATTGTCGACAATGGGCGCAGCAAACTCTTGTCACAACCTGAGCATCGACAAGTGCTCAACTGCTTGCGATGCGGTGCTTGCATGAACACTTGTCCCGTTTATCGTCGTTCAGGTGGCTATGCCTACACCTACTTCATACCTGGCCCCATTGGCATTAACCTGGGCATGGTACACGACCCCGTGAAGTATAAAGACAATGTGTCGGCTTGCTCTTTGTGCTATTCATGTCAAAACGTGTGTCCTGCCAAAGTCGACTTAGCCGACCAAATATACCTGTGGCGTCAAGAGTTGAAGCAACTGAGAGTGGAGAACAAGGGCAAACATCTCATGTCACGTGGCATGCAGTTGCTCTTTGAGCATGGCGGACTTTATCACACAGCTTTGCGCTTTGCCCCATTGGCCAATCACATTCCACACTTCATGGTACAGAATGCCCTGAATGCTTGGGGGGCTGAACGCGAAATGCCACACTTTGCCTCTCGCACATTTGACGACTTGTATAACGACGAAGTGAAACAAAAGAAAGACCCTCAATAACACATCTCACATGTCAAGCAAATCTGATATTTTAGCTTCTATACGCCAACACACCACCGAAGTGTTTGAACGCCCCGACCTTTCAATCTTGCAAGCCAAAGCTACTACCTATAGCGACCCCGTAGCACAATTTAGCAAGGTGTTGCAACAAGGGGGCGGACATGCCGTGGTGCTACCTGCTAATGGCAAAAGCCTGGGACAGTTCATTGCTGAACTTTATCCCAATGCTACTACCATAGCCAACACGCTACCCACACTCGCTGGTAAAGAGTCTTTGCCTGGCAAGGTGTTTAACCCCGATGAGGTAGCTACGCCTGCTGAACTGAATGGCACCGACTTGGCCATCATTGAGAGTAAATTAGGGGTGGCCGAAAATGCCTGTTGCTGGATTGAGGAGTATGTGCGTCACCGTGCTATTTTCTTCATTGCTGAGGCTTTGGTCATTGTGTTAAAGCGTACCAACTTGGTGAACAATATGCACGAGGCTTACCACCGTTTGCCCAACAATCCTGATGTACCTTATGGCTGTTTCATATCAGGTCCTTCAAAAACGGCCGACATTGAACAAGCTCTTGTTTTTGGTGCACATGGTGCCAAGGACGTTACAGTGGTTATTGTGTAACATCTATTATCATACACCTCCACCCCATAAGGTTGGGGCGTATCAGTTACTACCATTTAGCCCACTCGCTAACTTTTTACATAGCGAGTGGGCTTTTGTTTTTTCTACCTCATGTGCCAAACGTAAGTCTGCACACATTATATATATACGCGTACGCACACGCGCGCGAGAGCACTTAACGGACATTGCTCACAATGTGTGTTTTTTTAGAGTACTATACTCATGTACACTTGAGTACTATGCTCAAGTGCCATTGAGTACTATGCTCAAGTGCCATTGTGTACTATGCTCAAGTGCCATTGAATACTATACTCATGTGCCATTGAGTACTATACTCATGTGCCATTGAGTACTATACTCATGTGCCATTGAGTACAATGCCTATTGGTTAGAACTTGAGTAAACTAATTTTAAACACCTACTTATTATTAAGGCACTTGTCAATACTCACCCCCCTCCGTCTGCAAGTATCCTCAGTTTTTAGCCACGGAAACGAAAAAAAAACTTACCTTTGCAAACATTCCTACTTTGACACATATGAGCGAATATATAGTATCTGCCAGAAAATACCGCCCCACAACGTTCGACAGCGTGGTGGGACAGCACGCTTTGACCACAACGCTAAAAAATGCCATAGCACAAGGCAAGTTGGCTCACGCTTACTTGTTTTGCGGGCCACGCGGTGTGGGCAAAACTACTTGTGCCCGTATTTTTGCCAAAACCATTAACTGTTTGCACCCTACGCCTGAGGGCGAGGCTTGCAATGAATGCGAAAGCTGCCGAGCCTTTAATGAGCAACGCTCATATAACATTCATGAACTTGATGCTGCATCGAACAATGGTGTTGAGGACATTCGTGGACTGATTGAACAAGTGCAAATTCCGCCACAGATAGGCCGTTACAAGGTGTTTATCATCGACGAGGTGCACATGCTCTCAACTGCTGCCTTCAATGCTTTTTTAAAAACACTTGAAGAACCACCCGCACATGCCATTTTTGTGTTGGCTACTACCGAGAAACATAAAATTTTGCCTACCATCTTGAGCCGTTGTCAAATTTATGACTTTGCGCGCATCACGGTGGCCGACACTATTAAGCACTTGGAGTATGTGGCCAACAAGGAAGGGGTTAGCTTCGAACCTGAGGCACTGCACGTGATTGCCGAAAAAGCTGATGGCGGTATGCGCGATGCCTTGTCTATCTTTGACCAAGTGACGAGCTTTTGTGAGGGCAATATTACTTACCAAAAGGTAATTGAAGACCTTAACGTGCTCGACTACGACGAGTACTTTAGCATGACCGACACATTGCTCAAGGGAGACATTCCTACTGCCATGAACCGTTTGAACAACATTTTGTGCAAAGGGTTTGAAGGCAATTACTTCATTGGAGGCTTGGCCGCACACTTTCGTAATTTGCTCATGAGCCGCGACGAACAAACACTACCGCTGCTTGATGTGAGTGACCAGGTGCGCCAACGCTACCACAAACAAGCCATGCGCTGCGAACCCAAGTTGCTCTATCGCGCACTCAAGTTGTGCAACAACTGCGACATGAGTTACAACACCGCACGCAACAAGCGTTTGCTGGTTGAACTCACGCTCATAGAGGTGGCACAAGTTGCTACGGGCGATGACGACGCTGGCTGTGGGCGTAGCCCTATACGACGACTTAAACCCATATTTTCACACATTGCTGCTCCCACACAGCAGCAAGCGCGCCCCACAGCGGCACGCTCTGCCGCAGCACATCAACCTGCTGCCTCACCTCACTCTTCATTACACTCCGCTCAAGCTACCCCTGCACCCAATAGTGCTGAAGCGGCTGCAGCAGCTGCCATTCAGCAGCAAAGCACCTATCAGCAACTGGTGGCAGCCAGCAACAACTCTTCAGGCTACTTGCGTAAACCAGCTCACACCATTTCGCTGCGTGCCATGCAGCAACAAATTAGGCAGAGCAATACATCGGGCCAAACGGCTACCGCTGCAAGTGCCACTCAACCCAGCACTTCGACTTCGAAGCTTCAAAAGCTCAAAAACGAATTTGATGCCGAACGCCTTACTTACTATTGGTTTCGCTATGCGCAACAACTGCCTAAGGAGAAAAATCACTTGATGGGACGTATGAAGACAATGACGCTACATCTCGACACCACTACTTGGACTGTGCAAGTGGAGGTGGAAAATGAAATGGTGGAACAATATATGCGACAGGAGCAAATTTCGCTCATGACTTACCTACGTACGCAGTTGCGCAACGATTACATTACGTTGCAATTCAACATCAAGTCATCTACAGCTCCACATCGTGCCTTCAGCCGTGTTGAACGCTTTAAGGAATTGCTCAACGACTATCCCGACTTAGAATTCATGCGCAAAGAACTCAACCTTGAATTGGCATAAGTAGGTATTTTAAATTGGTTGATATGAATGGGTGCAGTATCTCGTTCAGAAATAGGTAGGTTGAAGAGGAAGCGTAGCGAGCTACGTGACCAATAAAACCTATGTTTATGAACGAAAGAGTGCGCCAAGGCATATCGACTCATTCTAAACATGATTATATAAACTAATTTTAAACACCTACTTAAGTAATGGTAAAAGAATAAGTTGAGCATTTTTTGCATGTATTTTTAGCCGATTTTGAAGCCTGAACGAAGGTTTCTGTCCCCCGATAACGGGGGAACCGAAGGGGGGCATAGCGGGCTATGTGACTGAGTGAAGGTTTCAAAAGCGGCAAAAAGACATGCTCAAATTATGCCTTAACTAACTT
>URDV01000139.1 GCA_900546605.1 uncultured Prevotella sp. | reverse complement strand
CTTACCTGTTAACCCGTTAACTTGTCAACTTGTTTACTAATTCCGCCAACGCGTATCAACTAATTTTAAACACCTACTTATAGAAGCATTATTTCTCAATTTCCTTCTTCACAGTAGCAGCGTCCACCTTTATAGCATCCTTTGTCAGTTCGGGCACATTGTAACTTTTAGTCAACAGCACATTTTGCAAAGGATTCTGCTGTGGCAACAAGAAAGCCTTGTGTGCACGCCCAGTGCGATCAAAGTAGGCAAAGTAAACGCGCGAGTAAGAACCATCATCACGACGCGAAGCCACATACAGCCATCTGCCATTTGAACTCCAGCCATGGTAGCTATCAGCCCATTTACTATTAACTGCAGTAAGTGGATACACCTGATGGGTGTACAAATCCTTCACATACAAGTCAGCCGAGTTGTGCCATATATGAAATTGTCCATAATCAGCCATTGTAAAGAGCAAGTAACGCCCATCAGGGCTCACACGCGTTACAGCAGCGCTTTTGCCATGCGCAGCGCAGTCCACCTCCACCTGTGGTTGTCCAAAGGTGCGCGTTGTGGGGTCAAAGGTCATGCTCATCACATTGTAGCGAATTTTATTATAAAGCGCTATAACAAGGTCACGTCGTATAGAATCGTTTTTACCTGCAAACTCAGGTACGTGCGCTGAGGTAAAATAAAGTTTTTTACCATCAGGTGCCCAACACGGAAAAGTTTCTAAGTCAGCATCGGTGCGCATAATGCTCTTCACCTCAGCCTTGTCAACATCATAAAATATCAAGTCAGAGCCATAATCCACCACCTCAATCTTCTGTTTGTTGCGTACATGAAAAGTCTGTCCCGTTTGGTTCGATGAAAAAACCACCCAATTACGCGTAGGATACCACGTGGGATAAGTAGCACCAGCCAATATAGAGTCACTCTTAATAGTACGTTTTTCTACCTTACCATTTTCAATAAACACAGTGCATCCGCCTTCACCGCGTCGATGAAACAACATGCGCTGTGTGCTATAGTTTTGGTAATTATGACAATTTACGCAATGGTTCTCGTCACGTTCATACGTTCTATTATTTTCATAGATAGTATGCACATTAAAGCCCTCCAAGTCACGTTGGTAAAGTCCCATTTGGCGATAAAGTTCATACGAGGGCTCTATCAATCGGTATGACAAGTAGCGATCAATGGGTTCTTGAGCCACCGTCATTTTGTAACTCGGAAACTTTACCCATTTTCCATCACGCTCAGCATAAAGCGTTACATTCAAGTCCTTACCCTTAGCCTGAGTCAGCAATTGCTTCCACTCAAGTGAGTCAAACTGCAAAACGCCATCTTTGTCAGCAGCAGCAACAACCTGCTGCCCTGCCCCCTCAATGCAACCCACAAAGGCATCACCTGGCGATTTTACTTGCACATTAAGCGGAGCAATGTTAGGCGGAATGGTCACATCGCGATAATCAGGATATATGCGAGCCGTTTCACTCACCGTCTGTGCATCAGTTGGCACCACAGCCTCTGTGTTGCGACAACTGGGCAGCCCCATTACAAGTGCGCCTAATAACAAGGCACACACACCTTTAATAATATATGACTTATTCATCAGTTTACTTCAGATTGATTTTTGACCTCCTTGCGCACTTGGTCAGGGTCATTATTCTCGGTATAATAATAATACATGTAAGTACCCAACCACTGCTTGCGTAGTTCATGTCGCAAAGCCAAGTGGTCCTTTGCATAAGGCTTAGCATCTATCAAGAACGTATTCACACTACCAGGCACAAACTGACCTATTTGCGGAAATTGCTCTTGAATGTGCAGCTCAGGGTGTTTCAATGACAAAATACACAGAGCCTCTTGCATGCACATAGGCAAGTTCATGCCCTTTTGAGCCAACAACTGAGCACGCAAGTAAAAGGCCAGCAAGTCCTTTTGATACAAGCATGCTACTGTCGAGGTTATCAAGGTAGCATCAGAGCCTTGCTTTAAGCCCGTGTTATAACCCAAAAACAAAGGTGGCAAATAATTCTGTTCAAACTTGTCCTCCCTGGGGGCAAGTGATAACACATGCTTCAGTTCCGCATCATCATCTATCAACTTAGCATCATTGAGCATAGCCGTGTACTTTTCAACAAAGGCACTCTCAAAAGGCATTTCAGCAATCAACGCTAAATATTTACGACAAAGTGCCTTTTCACCATTCAGCAAAGCACACACTGCCATGCGTTTATAACTAATAAGTGAGGGGCCACTCATTACCACATGGTCCATAGCACAGCGATAGCCTGCGTTAAGTAAACCTGCATGATAGTTACAATCGGCCAAAAATTGACCATACTCTTCATTACCATCAATTGTGTCAAGACGTGCTTTGGGATAGTCATAAGGTATGTCGAACACACCATCAAGCAGTTGGTCTTGCTCTTCAAGTGCCACTGCATGGTAAGCAGCAACTGCACGGTCGGGGCGTTGTGCCGAACGTGCAGCATCAATCATACCATCCCAGTTCTGTTGCCACTGCATCAGTTGCATACGTGCCAAGAGTATTTCATTTTGATTAAAGTAGCGTGCAGCTCCAGCTGTAGCAGCAGTAAGCACAAGCGTCACTACCAACCCTAAGGGATACACCTTAGCTGGCACGTTGCGCACTTGTTTGCGCGTAATGAGCCAACTCACCAAAGCAAGTATAGCCACCCCAACCAAGACATACACCGACACAGCCAAAAACAATGAGGGTTCATGCTTGTAGTATAAATTACTACCACGCCAAATCATCCACCCCACTTGTGCCAAGGGTACAACAAAGCCTAAACCTTCAAATTGGCGAGGCAAGCGCAATGCCACATCAGCCAATCGTGCTGTAAGCGTGTACATCGCAGCTAATAGCAAAGCGCCCACCCAGGGACACTTAAAAAGCAACAATGGCCAGCGCAACAACGCATACCAATGACCCAAGGGTTGACTTAACAAATAGTACATAGTGTCGGCCGAAGTTGACACATAGCTCTCTTGCTCTGCACGGGCTAAAACATCGCCATAACCCCAAGCGAGCAACAAATAAAGGGCTACAAAGCCCACCGCATAAACAAGTCTACGCGCTGTTAGTGCCTTGCACTGGCCCCAGTGCTTTGAGGCAGTAGTCCCCACAGGCTGAGTCACTGTGCGCGTAGCTTTTTGCATTTTATGAGATTTATTCACAGTGTTAGTATTTTAATATTTTAGGTGCAAAGATACGCTAACGAGAGAGAAAAGCACTATCTTTGCACTCAAAATATTCACAATCATGTTTGAAAATCTTAGCGAAAGACTTGAAAGGTCTTTTAAAATATTAAAGGGTGAAGGTAGCATTACCGAAATCAATGTAGCCGAAACACTCAAGGACGTGCGTCGAGCCTTGCTCGATGCCGACGTTAACTACAAGGTAGCCAAGTCGTTTACTGACCGCGTAAAGCAAAAAGCTTTAGGCCAAAACGTGCTTACCAGTGTTAAGCCTGGCCAGTTGATGGTAAAAATTGTGCACGATGAGTTGGCTCAGCTTATGGGTGGCCATGCTTCAGAGTTAAAGTTATCAAGCCGTCCTTCAGTCATTTTGATGGCTGGTTTAAATGGTGCGGGTAAAACTACCTTGTCGGGCAAATTGGCTTTTTACCTTAAAAGCAAAAAGAGCCGTAAGCCTCTGCTTGTAGCATGCGACGTCTATCGTCCAGCAGCCGTTGAGCAATTGCGTGTGTTGGCTGAACAAATTGAGGTTCCGATTTATATGAACCTCAACGAGAAGGACCCTGTGGTCATTGCGCGCGAAGGCATTCAAGAGGCCAAGGCCAAAGGTTTTGACACGGTCATTATTGATACTGCGGGTCGCTTAGCTGTCGACGAGGAGTTGATGAATGAAATTGCGGCCATTAAACAAGCAGCCCAACCTGATGACACTCTGTTTGTGGTGGATGCTATGACAGGTCAGGACGCTGTTAACACCGCTAAGGAGTTTAATGACCGTCTTGACTACGAAGGTGTGGTACTCACCAAACTTGACGGTGACACTCGTGGTGGTGCAGCCTTATCAATTCGCACCGTGGTTGACAAACCTATCATGTTTGTAGGTACGGGCGAAAAGATGGAAGCACTTGACGTGTTCCACCCCGAACGTATGGCCGACCGTATTTTGGGCATGGGCGATATTGTGTCGTTGGTTGAACGTGCACAAGAGCAGTTTGACGAAAAAGAAGCACTCAAGTTGCAACGCAAAATTCAAAAGAATCAGTTCGACTTTAACGACTTCTTGGCACAAATTCAGCAAATCAAAAAGATGGGTAACATCAAAGACCTTGCTGCCATGATTCCTGGTGTAGGCAAAGCACTGAAGGATGTTGAAATTGATGACAATGCTTTCAAGGGCATTGAAGCCATCATTTTATCAATGACACCCAAAGAGCGCCAACACCCCGAAATATTGAATCAGAGCCGTCGCAACCGCATCGCTAAGGGTTCAGGCACTAACATTCAAGAGGTGAACCGACTCATCAAGCAGTTTGACCAAACACGCAAAATGATGAAATTGGTTACTGGCTCAAAGATGGGGCGCATGATGGCACATATGCCCAAAATGCCAGGCATGCCTAAAATGTAACTTTTTTTGAGAACGTAACATTTGCTGAACACCGGCGTTCAGCGTGTGCGCCTTGATGTGCAGATTCTTTTTGACGTGCCCATGTTGAATGTGTTAATTAGCTTTTCTTCAATTACACACAAATGCAAACATTAGCACACCAAAAGAATCTGCACATTTGCACATTAGGGCTAAACAAGGCTATGCTTTTATCACCTACTCACACAACACATCTAACATATTATCACTATGAAAAATCCATCACCCATTATAATTGACGGAAAGGCTACAGCGGCTACCATTAAAGCCGAAATTGCCGAAAAGGTTAAAGCACAGGTGGCTGCTGGTGGCAAACGTCCACACTTAGCAGCTGTACTCGTAGGACACGATGGGGGGAGCGAAACGTATGTCAAAAACAAAGTATTGGCATGCGAGGCGTGTGGCTTTCAGTCATCACTCATTAGGTATGAGGACAATGTAACCGAGGCAGAACTACTTGCTTGCGTTGATCGCCTCAACAACGACCCTATGGTAGATGGTTTCATTGTGCAACTGCCCCTACCCCATCACATTGATGAGCAAAAAGTGATTGAACGCATTGCCCCTAACAAGGATGTTGATGGTTTTACACCTATCAATGTAGGGCGCATGTCAATTGGCCTACCTTGTTTTGTGCCAGCCACCCCTAAAGGCATTATGGAGTTGTTACGTCGCTACCACATTGCCACCAGTGGTAAACGCTGTGTTGTGTTAGGCCGTTCAAACATTGTGGGCAAGCCCATGGCCATGTTAATGATGCAAAAGGAACATGGCGATGCCACCGTAACCATATGCCATAGTCATAGCACAACATTGAAAGAGGATTGTCGACAAGCCGACATCATCATTGCAGCCATTGGTCGTCCAGGGTTTGTAACAGCCGACATGGTAAAACCAGGTGCTGTTGTTATTGATGTGGGTACTACACGTGTGCCCGATGCCACACGTCCTAAAGGCTTTAGATTGTGCGGTGATGTCGACTTCAACAACGTAGCTCCATTGTGTTCAGCCATCACTCCCGTGCCTGGTGGTGTGGGACCTATGACCATTTGTATGCTTATGCTCAACACTTTGCAAGCGGCAAATAATCACACTACCGAAGGCGAATAGTCACATTTTTCTTACACGTTGGCGGAATTAGTTAACGGGTTGACAGGTTAACAAGTTAACGGGTTGACGAGTTGACAGGTTAACGGGTTAACGGGTTGACAAGTTAACGGGTAAGTTTGTCAAGTTTTTAACTTCTTACCATTCTGACTTTAACAGAATAAGCGATGTATTTGTTAACCCATTAACTTGTCAACATATTTACTAATTCCGCCAACACGTTTTGTATAATCAATTATTGCTTCTATATAACAAAGTTCAAATATCATCTTTGTTATTATCTCAACTTG
>URDV01000138.1 GCA_900546605.1 uncultured Prevotella sp. | reverse complement strand
AAAATCGGCTAAAAATACATGCAAAAAATGCTCAACTTATTCTTTTACCATTACTAAATGGATTTAAGCAAAAACTAATGCAATGCCTGTGATGCTAACGATTAAACTAACAAAGCCTAAGGCTATGCTACGCTTGTAAAAGCCACGTCGCCAACTATCAAGGCAGGTAAAGAATCCCGCAATAGGTAAAAGCCATAATAACTGGGTGGCTATGTAGAGCAATAAACTGATAAGGGTGTTGCTACTGGTGCCAAATGGGTGGCCTCCGAATAAAAAGACGGGACAAATAAGTAAAGGTATGAGGCTGAGAAAGGCAAGCACTAACAGCCATTTAGGAAATTCGGACATAATAGTTTACTTTTGTGATTTATGTAAAACTCCATTCTATAGTTAGCACATTGTCGGCAACTTGTTTACCAGCCACCAATAGGGTGTAACGTGCTTCAAAGCGTCCACCATCAGCGTTGATGGTGAAGAAGGCTTGGTGTGTATAAATGTTTAAGTCGATGTTGCCATGAGGTGTGTTGTAATGGCAAGGCAGCAATTTGCCCTCAATGAACGTCATGCGCGATTGGGTGTGGCCATGACGCTTTAAGTCAGCTAACCCATCGGTGAGCAAAAGTGTAGCATTGCCTTGATTCTCTTGCTCGGGGTAGCGAAGCATGATGCCTGTTTCCTCAATAAGGCAAGCACCATTGGTGTCGGTTTTGATAATGTCCTCACCATTTTCGGTATTCGAAATGAGTAAGGTTTGTATGTGCGATTTTTTTAGCATAATATTCGCGGCTGTTGCAAGTAGGTGTTAAAACACTCATTCAACATAAAAGGTTATTTTGAACTTCTACTAATGATGATTTTGTTTGTGTGATGATTTCTTTTCATAATATATACACCTGGCTGCGTGGGACGAATCGTTCCGTAGCATTGCCCGTCAAGATTATAATAGGTGGGGTTTGCATTTTTGTTGTCATTAGTCGTTATGACCTGAATGCCATCGGTTGTGGGCAATGTAAACTGTGTGGTGTAGACTACTGGCCACACACGTTGTAGCTGAAGGGTGTAACCGCGTCCAGGAACAAGCCCCCTAAAGTTTACATTAAATGTAGTGTCGGCTGCAGCTTTTAAGTAGATGCGATGCGTTTTTTGCACATCTATGCCTGTTTCATCGTCCACCAAGGTGGTCATGAAGGTGGCAGCTGCACGTTGATCAGGTAACGGATTGCTTAAGTGTAGCTGAATGTCGGCACAACATGGTTCATGAAAACTTATTTGTGGCGCGTCGAATGAAATGTTAGTGGTGCCTTGTTCACCAATAAATGTGTTAAGCTGATAAGCCATTTGCTCACCATCGGTAGTAACTGACATAATGCGTTCACCGTTTTTAGGATATGTGGTGTGTACAATGAGTGTGTCTGTTTCGCCCGCTTTAAGTGTACACCCCGTGTAGGCAAACCAATCGGCTTGTTTAAACAAGGCTGTGTCGGTAGGCTCGTTAAGCAACAGGGCAAAGGTGGTGGTGAGCATGCGTTCGGTGGTGTTGCGCACAGCCAACGCTATGCGGCTGCGGCAAGTTGTGCTAGGCTCATCAATTGTCCACATGCTGTCAACCCTAACATCATTAGCTACGCGATGTAGTGTGTCGGGAGGTAAAAGGTCGGTCACCTCGTCGGGGCATACCACCAAAGCCTCTTGGTTACAAAAGAAACCATTTTCCACCTTGTTGTTACGATCGGCTACGGGTTCGCGAAGAGCCAATATGTCGAGTCTGAAATAACCATCATAATTGCCCCCATATCCCCAGTTTACATGAAAGAAGCCATTTTTATCTAATCCATCTAACACAAAGGCATGTCCTTCAGTTGTCATAGCTCCACCAGCATAATAAATGGGGCGTTTGGCCATAATGGTTTGAGCCAAGTAAGTCCAATAACTCACAGGGTCGTAAAGGTAACTGTCAAGATAAACCACGTGCTTAAGCCCAAAGGCTTGCTTTAGTGGCTCAATAAGTCGCTGTGTGTTAGTTCCACTGGCATTAAGTCCCCAGTTCATGTGTGAAGCAACTCCCAAACTATACATGAGTCGAGCCACGGCATTACGCTGCTCTGCTGTTCCATGCTCTTGATCATAGCTGTCAGCTATCAAGCGAGAGTCAACACTAAAACCTGGTAATATGTCGGGTATGGTGTAGTGAGGTGTAGACCATCCGTGTAGCGTGTCTTGTAGGGTATAGGTGCGTCGATAGTAAGTGAGCACTTGTTCCATGGCTATGGCTACGCATCCTGCAACACATCGTGATGATGAAACATTTCCTTCATCGTCAGTAAAGTAGGGACATAGGTCGTTATAGGGACTACCAAAACTATGTTGGGTGGTGAGGAGGGGTGTTACTTCTTGCCATTGTGTTCCGTCAAGTGGGTAGTGATGGACTGACCGTGGTGTGGTATTCAGCCATGTTTGTAACGCTACAGGCATTTGATTGTTAAGTGTAGTGCCGTAGCCCAATACTAAAGGTGTTTGTGTGCCAATAACAACAAACTGGTCGTTTTGTGTGCAAAGCCATCCTGCCGCAAAGGATTTCATGTTGAGGCTGTTGGCTGATATCGTTTGCGAAGCCTTGTTGAACAGATAGGCTTTTGAGCCATGTGTGCTGAACCATTGTTGGGCCAATTGTCGTGCTTTGATGCTATCGCTCAAATAACTACTTTGCCCCATAATGGGCAAAAATAGACTATTAATAAGCAGAATGATGGCAGCAATTTGTTTCATGCAATAATGGTGGTGTGTGGTGAAAAGTAGAAGTGCTGAATGTGATGCACATGACACAACATTCAGCACTTTACTCCTATTTACTTAGTATAATTATGAACACCTACTTATAATTCAAGGTCACCATCAAATACCTCGTGCCAAGGCAGACCTTGCTTATTGAGCTCGTCCATGAATGGGTCGGGATCAAACTCCTCTACATTAAACACACCTGGCTTTTTCCACAAACCGAGCATAAACATGCGAGCACCAATGCAAGCAGGTACTCCCGTGGTGTAGCTTACGCCTTGCATGCCCGTTTCATTGTAGGCAGCTTGGTGTGAGCAGTTGTTATAAACGTAGTAAGTGTGTTCCTTACCATCCTTTAAGCCACGAATGCGACAACCAATGCTTGTTTCGCCTTCGTAGTTCTCGCCCAAGTCTTGCGGGTTAGGCAATACGGCCTTAAGAAATTGCAATGGAACAATCTCCATGCCCTGATACATAATAGGCTTGATAGAGTCCATGCCAATGTTTTGTATAACACGCAAATGTGTGAGATATTCTTGACCAAATGTCATCCAAAAACGGGCACGCTTAATGGTGGGGTAGTTCTTGACAAGACTCTCAATTTCTTCATGATGGAGCAAGTAGCTCTCTTTAGGACCAATGTTGGGGTAGGTGAGTGGCTTGTGAATTTCAAGAGGCTCGGTTTCAACCCAACGACCATCTTCCCAATAAAGTCCCTTCTGTGTAATTTCACGAATGTTGATTTCGGGATTGAAATTGGTGGCAAAGGCTTTGTGGTGATTACCTGCATTGCAGTCGACAATGTCAAGATACTGAATTTCGTCAAAATGATGTTTGGCAGCATAGGCTGTGTAAATGCTTGTTACACCAGGGTCAAAGCCACAACCCAAAATGGCAGTTAAGCCAGCCTTTTCAAAACGGTCTTTATAGGCCCATTGCCATGAGTACTCAAAGTGAGCTTCATCTTTAGGTTCATAGTTAGCCGTGTCAAGGTATGAGCAACCACATTGCAAACATGCCTCCATGATGGTAAGGTCTTGATAAGGCAAGGCAAGGTTCATCACCAAGTCGGGCTTAAACTCATTAAATAAGGCAACCAATTGCTCTACGCTATCGGCATCAACTTGTGCAGTTTTGATGTCATCGCGACCGATGGCTTTAACTATGGCATCGCACTTTGACTTTGTGCGGCTTGCAATCATTATTTCGCTGAATACGTCAGTATTCTTAGCTACTTTGTGAGCGGCAACTGTGGCAACGCCACCAGCACCGATAATCAATACTTTTCCCATTTATATATATTATAGTGTATATTCTTTTTAGTTTATAATTAGGATTTTAATTTAGGGGGCTCTAAAAATTCTGATTTTAATATTCTAACTATCAGATAGTTAGGACCACCCTTTAATGAGGAACTATTATCTCTCACCCATTACTTTTTAAGGTGTGGATACTCTAACTTAACACGCACCCAGCTTTCGGTAGTACTATTAGCAGCACCTGGTAGTTGATAGGTAATGTTTATTTTGTCTTTACCTACAAAGCTATAGGTTATGTTGTTGCTAAGTCCCACAAAGGCAGAGTTGATGACGGAACCTGTAACGTGTTCTACTACGGTAGAGTCGGAGGTGACATTGTAATGTCCTTCGTGTGCAATAATGCTTTGTCCTGATTTGTCGGTAATCAAGAAGATGAAGAAGGTGCCATCATTTTGCAACACTTTCCACACAGGCAAGTGCATAACATGTTTATCAGTAGGCGAGATTTGTACTTGTTGCCAAACACCACTTAGTTGGTGGTTTACTTTTTTGTTAACCATGGCGCACAAACTCAACGGAGCTAATAGTGCGCATAACAATAAAGCCCTTTTCATAGTTGTCAGAATTTTATGGTTCCTTTTACTATAATTTTTTCGCCTACACGAATCTCGAACAAGTGGCGATTAGCATCTTTTGCGTCTACCTCATGATATATGTCGAGCATATCGCCGCAGTATGCTTCTAAGCAGTAAGCCATTTCGATGCGGTGTGCAGGGCGATTTTTTAGTTCGTCAGCATTAAAGTAGTTAAGCAGTAATTCTATGTAGCGTATGGAGTTGACATGCCCATTAATGTCGAGGTCGGAATAAGCGGCCCGATGTGAATACACCAAGGTAGGAGTTTTCATGCGGATGCGTCCCATAGGTGCTATGGGTGATGTGCATTCGGGCATAAGTACTGAGCTAAATCCACCATTGGGCAGTTTTTCTAAATCAGCTGGCATACGTGTGGTTGTGTCAATCAATGCCCAAATGCTTGTGGCATGTCCATAAGCTGTGCCATCAGCACGTAACACGCTAAAGTGCCGATCAGTAAATTGGCGATAAAGACGATCAACCCATGTTTTGATGCTAAAGCTATCACCTGTGTGAGGCATCTCGTCCATTTCAATAACAAGGCGTGACAACACCCATGCATGATGCAACTTGATCATTTGAGGGTAGCCAAAACCATGCTCACCTGCGTGGAGTGAGGCGCAACGCAAAATAAGGTTGCCTAAGTTGCCCCAAGCCAAATTACCGCAATAGTCCTCGGTGAATGGTTCTACGCTATAGTCATATTTACTCCATTTCTGCATAAGCTAATTTATTAGGTTAAATAGGCGCCAATATTATTGAGGCATGTAAATAGCACGTAAAACAATTTTGAATACCTACTTATATAGGCAAAAGTACATATTTAATATAAGTCGGGCAAATAATGTGTGTTATTTTTTTGTGACAATAAGATGGGCAGAGTATTGCTAACGGGTAAGTTTGTTAACGGGTAAGTTGGTTAACGGGTTGACAGGTTAACGGGTTGACAGGTAAGTTAGTTAACGGGGTGACGGGGTGACAGGTATTTTTGGTTAACAGGTTAACGGGTAAGTTAGTTGACAGGTTGACGGGGTGACAGGTAAGTTTGTCAAGTTTTTTGGCTTTACGCCATTCATACTTTGACATAAAAGGTGGCGCATAACATACTTACCCGTTAACTCGTTAACCCGTTAACCTGTTTTTCAAGACTTCTTATGCCATCTTTTGCTCTGCTCATATCTTCGGGATTTCTTCGGGTTTTGTTCGGTTCATAATGTTCTCAACTTTTCTTATGCAAAGGTACGACAAGCGCAAATGCTGATGATACTTTGTCGTACTTTGTGTGCTATTATGATGTTTTTTATACCATTTTTATTTTAGAATATTGGTGTCCGCTAAAAAAATGGTGTGGATTCATATTGCATTGTAAATCAGTGAATAACGATACTTTTATGGAATAGGGGCTTACCTTTTTCC
>URDV01000137.1 GCA_900546605.1 uncultured Prevotella sp. | reverse complement strand
GCCAATTTTATTACTTCAACCTCTTTCAATCTTAACTGATTGAGAGAGGTTTTTTATGTTTAAGGGGGTGTGGACTTCCATCTTCCTAACATATAGAAAAATTTCGGGTGGTTCTAAAAATTCTGACTTTAGTAATGGTAAAAAATAATTTGACCAATTTTTAAAGTGAGTAATGATATGAATTGAGCATGTCTTATTGTCGCTTTTGAAACCTTCGCTCAGTCACATAGCCCGCTATGCTCCTTCGCTCAGCCTTCAAAAGGGGCAAAAAATACATGTAAAAATTGCTCAAATTATTCTTTTACCATTACTTAGCTTTGTTTTTATTAGAGCGAAGATGAGAGTCTTTGCCTTTGCATCAATTATTGCTATTTTTTAATTACTTTTGTAGCTGAAGATTTTTACAAAAAACAATTACATAATTATGGCATTAGAAAAGACATTGGTGCTGCTGAAGCCTTGTACGTTACAACGAGGGTTAGCTGGCGAAATTATCAGTATTTTTGAAAAGAAAGGACTGCAGATTTGTGGTATGAAGATGATGCAACTAACCGACGATGTGCTGACCGAGCATTATAAGCACCTAAGTAGTAAGCCTTTTTTTCAGCAAATAAAGGATTCTATGATGGCAGCTCCTGTGGTAGCTTTGTGCTTGAAGGGGGTGGATGCTGTAGCTGCTGTGCGTGCTTTAGCAGGGCCTACTAATGGTCGTAATGCGGCTCCTGGCACTATTCGTGGTAGTTATTGTATGAGCTTTCAAGAGAATATTGTGCACGCATCTGATTCGCAAGAGGCTGCTGCTGTTGAGTTAAAACGTTTTTTTAATGACGACGAGATAATAGAATGGAAGCAAGCAGCATTCCCTTATTTGTATGCAGCTGACGAGTTTTAAACTTTGTTTTTAGTAAGTAGGTGTTCAAAATTATTTTGAACACCTACTTAATGATATATCGTGCTGATGCATCTTTACGTAGTTCACAAACGCTAATGAGCTATTTTAAGAGAGTGGCGTAAGAATGCTTCTAATGAACGTTTTACGCAGCGTTTAGAAAAAAGGGAGAGCTAACTTATTCCTTATTTAGGAATAAATTAGCTCTCCCTTAGTATTTATTCATAACGAGATGAATGTAACCAAACTTTGAAAGTGGTTGTTAACAAAAGAGTGAGGATGGGGTTACTTCAACAAAATCTTGTTTGAAGTAATATGGCCATTTTCGTACTTCTGTACTACATACACACCTGGGGCTAATCCTTCAATAGCCTTGGTCGCAGTAATGCTTTTACCACCGCTCACGCGTACACCAGCAGTGGTGTAAACCGTGAAGTCTGCTGTAGCTGAGCCCAAAGCGCCGATGCCCGTTTCGGTAGTGTTGTTAACTGTCAGAGCAATATACTTGTCGGCTGCCCCACGTGATGCCAGTTTTACATATCCCTCGTGAACACCTAAGTCATCAGAATTGAATTGAACAAAGAAATTGCCTCCTTCGGTATTCAATTCTTGTGTAGACAAGGTAAACTTGCTCTTGTTAGCACCGCCTAAGGTGAGTTTAATGGGTTCGGTTAAGTTTTCAGTAGTTACGCTCACAATGTCAGATGTTTCGTCTTTACCTTGGCTTGCTACAAATGCCAACTCCGTTACGTCAGGACGAATGACAGGAATGTCGGTGCGGCCAAATGTAACATCATCAATGTAGTAAGTGGCAGAATTGTTGCGGCCACGTGTACTGGTAAATCGGAAGCCCATAAAGAAGGTGTCTGCAATGTTTTGGTCTGTTAAGTCAATGTGGTATTCAAACCATTCACCGCTTTCATCCTTAGTGCAAGGCATGGTAAAGCCATCAACAGGTGCTATGTACATATTGCCATCCTCTGTGTCAATATATACCAATTCAAGCTTATCAGTTTGGTTATCCTGCAAATAGTCACCACGAACGCGGAAGGTGAAAATCTTTGATGCTGCATTCTTAAAGTCAAGTGCAGGGGTAACAAGCAGCATTTCAACTGGAGTTTCATTACCTTCGAGCACTTGTGAGTCATAAGCGGTAGCTTTGGCTACATATTCGCCAACAGATTCATCGTTGTTGCCAAATGTATATCCCCACCATGCGCGTGTGCCTTGTTGTGCTAAGTTTTTCCAACCCTCAAGTTTCAAGGGTTTGTTACGTTCAACTGAGTTGAAGCCCTCGTTGAGCAATGTTACGGGCGAAGTGCTAACCAAGGGCAGATCATCACCCTCCTTAGTAGGTTCAACAGTTTTGTCGGTAGCGTGTCCTTTAAGTGGAATAATTACATCGTCAATGCCCAATGAACTGAACACAATGTTTGTGCTAAAGTCACCAGCCTCCTTAGGAGCGAAGGTGATGGTAAGGGGAGTCACGGCATCCTTCATGAGTAAACTGTTGCTAATGCGGAATACCCCCGTCTCACTCACTTTCGCCTTAACGTAGTCGGGTAAGTGGGCTGTAGTGACGTTCACCTTAAACTCTTGAGTTTCGCCCACTTTGGCTGTGAAGGTAGGAATACTTTCAGCATCTATCTTAACCAAAGGCGGGTTCTGTTCATCAATGGCGTAAGCCGACAAGGCAATGCCTTGTGAAAGGTCGGGAACTTCAGGACAATCAATCAGCACACGTGCGGAGTGTTTGCCAATGGCTGTAGGTGAGTAACTAATAACAATGTCAGTTTCAGCTGAACCAGCAGCAATGCTTTCGGCTGAAAGGCTGAACATGTTTTTACCAGCTCCAGTAATTTCGAGTGTGGTAGTAGCTGGCATAGCCTTGGTGCTGATGTGCAGAGTGGCGTAAGTTGAAGTTTTGCCCACAGTGCCACCTTTTTGTTCAAATTGTGTAGGAGTTATCGTCAGTTCAGGAGCTTGAGTAGCGGCTGCTACCACATCATCAGCGTTGCGAGGTGCAATGATAATGGCAGCAGTTGAAGTAGAAAGTCCTGTAATGTGTACTGGTTCGGTAGGAATGGTTGTGCCAATGAGCGAGGTTTGCTTAAATATGCGCAATTTTCCCGTTTCAGTACCATCTGTAATAGTGGGTTGTGCCATACCTTCAGCAAACGTTTCGTTGGTAGAGGTGATGGTAGCATTTTTAATGCAAACCAAGCGGTTAAAGTAATCTGTCGCATTCTCCTTCAGTTCAGCCAGCGTAACCACTTGTGGTTCTACCACATTATTTGAAGATATTACCTCGCCCCATGCATCTTGCAGGCCGTAGGGCACAAAGTAGGTAATACCGCCATAGCCGTTTTCAACCATACCCGTAAGGTTGGTAATTTTGTCGCCCACCTTAAGGTTGGCTGCCAAAGCAGCATAGTCTTCGTTCACCTTGATAATGCCACCAGCGGTAATATCTTGTACATAAATAAGTTGTGGGTTAGCAGCCTTGTCAATGAAGGTAATGGTGGCTTTACCCGTGTAGCGATAAGAGCCATAATCCTCTTCATTTTTAAGACTCAAGGCTCTAAGTGTTGTTACGTTGGTGCTAGCTACTGCCATCCAGTTAACCTGTAACTTTTGTTCTACCCCATCAGCTAAGGTGAGAGTGATGGTAGCAGAATATTGTCCAGTTTCAGCAGCTTGCGCATTGAGTGTTAGGGGTAGTTGTGCACCTTCGCTACTCATAAGTTCGTTGGCCGATAGCGTTTGCACCGTTGTGGTTAGCTCTTGTCCGCTGATGCTTACTGTTACATCATTTTTAAGGTTCTTACCCTTCAGAGTGATACTTTTGTTTATAGGAACGTTGTTAAGTACAGAACCTAAGTCTAAATCACTGGCATTGTAGGTAATTTGTGGGGTAGTGTCTTCAGTGCTACCGCCACCACTTTGCTGGCTAAACAAGCCTGCATAGGTGTCGGCAATGCGTAACATACCCACCATGTAGGCTGCATTTTTGTATGAGGCATTAGCACCCTGACGTAGTTCAAAGCCTTGCAAACCATAGGAACCAAGTTTTGACCCCGTAGTGTTTGCGTCAGTAGTAGCATCAGGGGTAGTGGGTTCTTTATCAAATGAAGTGGGATTTACATAGAGAGCCGCAATGTCATAAGGTGTTTCATCTGTAGCAATGGCATATTTCACCACAATGAGTTGAGTAGTACCCAACTCAAATTTACCATTGGCCATAATGGGCTTTGCTGCACCACGGTCCACACCATATTGATATTTGCCGTCAGCAGTAGCCACAATGAAGAGTCGGCCCAACTCTGTTGACGACTTGCCATCGGCTACTACGCTGGCTTTGGTGCGTGGTAGCAAACTCATAACATAGGTTTGTGCGGTAGCTTTTTGGGTTGAAGGCAAGGCCGTAACCTTAATCAAGGCAGAGTAATAAACATTGCCACTCTTAACGCCATCGTCGTTGGGGTCGAAGCGCACCCATAGGTCTTGGCCTGAAGTTTCAGCACCCACTTGTACACTCTTGCCCTTTACACCACCAGGATACCCTTCGTAAGAGAGTGCTTCGTCCACTACTTGAATAGGGCTGTTGGGGTTAGAGGCATACTTCACCCAGCCTCCTTGTTTATAAAGGTCGCCCGTGGGGTAGTCAAAGTTATCCTGAAAGTTAATTTGTGCCATAAGAGTTGGCGGAAGAGCCAATATGGCCATAAGCAGTAGCAACAAACTACTGAGTCGTTGGTAAATGTTTCGCATAAAGTTATGTTTTTAGGAGTTGTTTGTTGACTATTTGTAAGTAGTGTTGATGGCAAATATATCACTTATATATATAATGAACAAGTTTTTAAGCTAAATGTTTAAAAATAGCATAAAGATACTAACTCTGTGAAAAGTGCATGCTATGCATTCGCACTGTAATGATCTAAGACGCTACATTTCGTTGCAATGCTATGAAATAGGTAGCTTAATGAAAAGGTAAAATGTTACTTATCTTCAGTTCTTGATGTGGTTAAGAGATAAAAAACTGTGCAAAAGACAGTATTTTTGAAAAAAAAAGCCCAAATATTTGGTAGTTATAAAAAAAGTCAGTACTTTTGCATCGCTTTACAAGAGAAAGCAATACACATGGTGCTTATAGTTCAGTTGGTTAGAGCGTCAGATTGTGGTTCTGAATGTCGTGGGTTCGAATCCCACTAAGCACCCTGCTAAAGAGGTTTATCGAAAGGTAAATCTCTTTTTTTGTTTGCTATTTGTAGAAGAATAGAATAACAAAGTAAAAATCATGGCAAACCTTATAAGGGTGGTTCTAAAAAGTCCACCCATAAAGCAAAAGGTCCTTCGTAAGTATAAACTTATGAAGAACCTTTTGTATCCGTAGTAGGTTAATGAAGACAGATAATCATTGTCTTTCTCAATTGTTATTTACCCCATTCGCTTGGGTTAGCACGCCATTGGTGCAATAGTTCTACGTGCTCTTGCTTAATGTAGCCCGTTTGCAAAGCCACTTCAACTACAGCTTCGTAGTTGGTGAGCGTAGTGAGTTCAACCTGTGCAGCTTTAAAAGCTTCTTCAGCTACAGGGAAACCATAAGTGTAGCTGGCCACCATGCCAATCACCTCGCAACCATGTTGGCGCAAGGCTTCAACAGCCTTTAAGCTGCTACCACCTGTTGATATGAGGTCTTCAATCACAACTACCTTCATACCCTTTTGCAAGTCGCCTTCAATAAGGTTTGTCATACCATGATCTTTGGGTTTTGAACGAACGTAAGCAAAAGGCAGACCTAAAGCATCGGCCACTAAAGCACCCTGTGCAATAGCACCTGTAGCCACACCAGCTATGGCGTCAGCTTCGGGATACTTTTCGGCAACAATGCGGCTCAACTCTAATTTAACAAAGCTGCGCAAAGCGGGGAAGGCCAATGTCTTGCGGTTGTCACAATAGAACGGTGATTTCCAACCGCTGGCCCAAGTAAATGGCTGCTCAGGTTGTAACTTGATAGCTTTAACGTTGAGCAGTTTTTCTGCAAAAATCTTTTCAAGCGTACTCATAATTATTTCAGGTTTTGATGTGTGCAGGCTTTTGTTGAAAAAAAGGTGCAAGTGAGTCAGTATTTCATCGATTGTAAAAACGATGTGACTTCATTGTAAACTACGCGTTGGCGGAATTAGTAAACAAGTTGACAAGTTAACGGGTTAACAGGTAAGT
>URDV01000136.1 GCA_900546605.1 uncultured Prevotella sp. | reverse complement strand
CTACACGACGCTCTTCCGATCTTGTATGTGTGTTTATCGAGCAGTTTGGTTATGGCTTTGGCTTTACAGCTTACATGCTCTATCTTATTTATTTTTCGCGTGGTGAGTCGTCAACAGCTCATTATGCTTTTTGCACGGGGCTTATGGCACTTGGCATGATGTTGCCAGGAATGGTGGCAGGCTATTTGCAAGAAGCCATTGGCTACCTTAATTTCTTTATCGTAGCAATGGTACTTTGTGGCTTGACGTTTGTTGTAGCCAGTCTTGTTAAGATTGATAATGACTTTGATGAAAATGAATCAGAGAAATCTGGTAATGATTTGCTAACGAGTGAGGAATAGCTCATCTGAATGATGGTACTTAAAATAAGAGAGTGTACTTACTTATATCAATATGATTTGCTATTTCGATAGGTAATCTTTGCCATTTCAATCAATATTCTCATTCGTCCAGCATATGCTGGACGAATAAATATATCAAGCTACTTTGTCACATCTATCAATTTGCTGTTGCGTCCAGCCTATGGTTGGACGATGAAGTATATCAATTGAAATTGAAAAGAATATTAATATATTTCATCTTCCATCCATAGGTTGGACGATAAAGCAAAGTTGCTTATCAAAAAATACAAAAGCATAATTTACATTACAATGTAATGTTTAAAGTTCAATCCATTTCACTTTATCATCTTTTTTAAACCACGTCATTTGCTTTTTTGCGTAAACACGTGAGTTGCGTCGTATCTTATCTAAAGCAAAGTCAAGGTTCCACTCACCATCAAAATATTTGAACAATTCTTTATATCCTACCGTATTTAATGAGTTATAGTTTCGGTAGGGATATACGTGTTTTGCCTCGTCAATTAATCCTTGCTCAACCATTTTGTCTACACGTTGGTTGATGCGAGCAAATAGAACGTCACGTGGGCGTTGAAGTCCAATTTTTTCGATAATAAAAGGGCGTTTTACTTGTTTTCGAATACGGTATGAAGTAAAGGTACGTCCTGTCATATAGCATATCTCAAGTGCATGTATCACACGCTTTGGATTGCGTTTATCGCATATGTCATAATAGGCAGGGTCAAGCAAACGCAGCTCTTCAACCAAAGGAGCCAGTCCTTCTTGTTCATAGCGCAGTTTTAATAGGGCACGCGTTTCATCATCAACAGTAGGAATGTCGTCAATGCCATTACATACAGCATCAACGTACATCATAGAGCCGCCCGACATTACTAAAGTGTCATGTTCCTTAAACAACTCATTCATAAGTTGCATGGCATCTTGTTCATATTGTGCGGCACTATAATAGGCTTCAAGTCCGAGTATTCCAACAAAATAATGCTTCACACGTTTTTGTTCATCAAGTGTAGGTGCTGCAGTACCTATGGGTATGTCACGATATATTTGTCTGGAGTCAGCATTTAGTATAGGGCAGCCATACTGTTCAGCAACCTGCATGGCATACTCTGTTTTACCTATGCCTGTAGGACCTATTATAACTTTTAGTGTTTTGTTCATTCTATTTACTTATCAACTATGAAGTTTGTTGTTAACTAACGTACTTTCTTGATAATAAAATAAAGCGTGCTTTGCACATTAACTATTGTACAGTTATTAGCAAAGCACGCCTTTTTAATTATATAGTGTCGTTGACTTCAGAATTACTCATAGGGATTGCCTTCAGATATTTCAAATCCGTCTAAGTCTAATTCGTCATCATTATATTGAGCACCTCCAAAACCTGCGTAAGGAGCATCGTCATCAAAGTCGTCTGAAGCTGCGGCAGACTTTTTCTTTCCCCCTTTGCCACCCAATGCAGCAATAGGGTCATCAAACATTTCAATCTGTAGTGGCGCTTCTCCCATTGAACGTATAATTTCAGCTTCGCTTAAATGTTCACCTGGAATCACCTCTTTTACGTCCAGGTAAAAGCAACGATCACTGAAAGGGTCAAAAACGAATTCTAATCGTTGTTCTTCGTCTTCAATCAACTCAGAAAGAGGTGTCTTTTCCATTACATAAAAGTCTTCGTCAGAGCTTCCACTCCCCATATCCTCACGTGTAATTTGTTCGCCACGTTCCCACTCATCGTTACATAAGTAGAATGAAGTCATTTGGTCATCAGGATAGTTGCACGACTTTAATATAATTTTGTTCAAATCAAGGAATGTTGCCTCGCTATCAATTTTTACTTCGCGAACGAAACCATCAACCTCTTCACAAATATATTTAATTCTATAAACCATATGATTTGTTTGTTGATAAATTACTTGATAATGCCACGTTTTGATGAAGTGACAAAATTAAGTATATACTCAATTTCTTGACTCATGGGTATCGTTTCACGAATCTCTTTTAGGCATTCCTCGCGTAACTTACCGCGCTGGTAAAGTAAGCGATAAGTGTTGTGAATGTTTTCAATTATTTCTTTCGAAAATCCACGGCGGCGCAAGCCTACCAAGTTAAGTCCACAATAGGCCACAGGTTCGCGTGCAGCCATGCAAAATGGTGGAATGTCTTGACTGGTGCGTGTACCACCACCCACCATTACGTAGCTGCCAATGTGACAAAACTGGTGAATCAACACACAAGCCGATATGATAGCAAAGTCATCAATAACCACTTCACCTGCAATTTTGGTTGTGTTACCAATAATGCATCCATTGCCCACTATAGCATCGTGTGCCACATGCATACCTTCCATCAGCAAGTTGTTGGATCCAACAATGGTTTTACCCTTTGCTGCTGTACCACGATTAATGGTTACGTTTTCGCGTATGGTGTTGTTGTCACCAATTTCAGCCGTTGTTTCCTCGCCTTTAAATTTTAAGTCTTGAGGTATAGCGCCTATCACAGCACCAGGAAACAAAGTGTTGTTATTGCCAATACGTGCGCCTGAAAGTACCGTTACGCTGTTCATTAATCGGTTATTGTTGCCAATCACCACATTTTTGTCAATGTAGCAGAACGGACCTATTTCACATCCTTCGCCAATAATTGCTTCAGGATGTATGTATGCTAAGGGACTAATCATAAATATGTTTTAAGATAAAATGTTGATGGGGTAGTCATTTTGGTTTTTACACACAAAATGATGCAGCCACCATGAGCCAATTGACTTATTATAGGAGTTGGGCCAGCCTGCTTTTCTTTGTTTATGATTAGCCTTTGCTATGATCCAACTACCAATAATCAATCTGTTATTTATTCTTTACTATTTGAGCCGTAAAGGTTGCTTCCATAACCACGGTTTCGCCAACAAAGGCAAAGCCTCGCATGCTCGAAATGCCATGACGAATGGGAGCAAGCAATTCAACACGGAACAATAAAGTGTCGCCAGGTACAACCTTTTTACGGAACTTCACATCGTTGATACGTAGGAAGTAGGTGCTCCAACGCTCGGGTTCCTCAATAGAGTTCAGTACAAGCAATCCGCCAGCTTGTGCCATGGCTTCAATTTGCAACACACCAGGCATAACAGGTTCTTGTGGAAAGTGACCCTGGAAGAAAGCTTCATTGGAGGTCACATTCTTTACAGCAACAATAAAGTTTGAGCCTGTTTCAACCACCTTGTCAACCAGCTGCATGGGGTAGCGATGGGGCAAGAGTTCGCGGATGCGGTTAACATCCATCAGTGGTGTCTCATTCGGATCATAGTTAGGAGCCTGAATTTCATGCTGACGAATTTCACGACGCATTTGTCGTGCAAACTTATTGTTAATAGTGTGTCCTGGACGTGTAGCAATAATTCTACCCTTTATGGGGCGGCCAATCAATGCCATGTCGCCTATGATGTCAAGTAATTTATGGCGTGCTGGTTCATTTTGCCATACCAAGGGACGGTCTTGAATGTATCCCAACTTAGTAGCATCGCGATGCTCAACGTGCAGGTGGTCAGCTAAACGGTCAAGATTCTCTTGCGAAGTCTGCTGCTCGTAAATTACAATGGCATTATCAAGGTCACCTCCCTTAATTAAGCCAGCCTTGAGCAAAGGCTCAATTTCGCGTACAAACACAAAGGTACGTGCTGAGGCTATGTCTTTGACAAAGTCATCCATGCTATCAAGAGTAGCAAATTGGCTGTTGATGAACTGTGACTCAAATGAAATCATGGCCGTGATAGAGAACTGTTCATCGGGCAAGATAATGATGGATGAACCCGTTTCTTCGTCGCGGAACTCAATTTTCTTCTTTATTACATAAAAGTCCTTGGGAGCGTTTTGTTCAACAATCCCAACGCGGCTTATATTTTCAACATAAAGTATAGAGCTACCATCTAATATAGGAAATTCGGGACCATTTACCTGAATTAAACAGTTGTCAATGCCCATGGCGTAAAGTGCGGCCATGGCATGCTCAATGGTGCTACAGCGAGCATCGCCATTGGCAACAACTGTTCCACGTGAAGTGTCAACAACATTCTCAGCAATTGCTTGAATAATGGGTTCACCTTCAAGGTCAATGCGTTGTATTTTGTAGCCGTGATTCTCAGGAGCGGGATTAAAGGTAACGGTTAGATTCAATCCAGTGTGCAATCCTTTTCCATATAATGAGAAACTACCAGCTAAAGTCTTTTGTTTCAACATAAATTTATATGATGTAAAGCTTAAAGTAGAAAGCATGCATAAATAGTGCGTTGCTCCTAAATGCTTGTTATTTATTCTTTTTCAGTTCTTCCACTTCTTTCTTTAAAGCCTCTATTTCTTTACGCATTTCAGGCAGATATTTAAATACTACGCTTGAACGCATAAAGTTATGTGCATCAATAGCGGGTGAACCCTGTATGGTGACATGACCTTTTTTAATACTACCCGCAATACCTGCTTGTGCACCAGATAATACGCGGTCACCTATTACGGCATGACCTGCTATGCCTACTTGTCCGCCAAACATGCACCACTTGCCAATTTTGGTAGAGCCAGCTACACCTACTTGAGCTGACATAACTGTATTTTCACCAACTTCGCAGTTGTGAGCCACTTGTACTAAATTGTCAAGCTTTACGCCTTTGCGCACATAGGTAGAACCCATAGTTGAACGGTCAACACAGGTGTTGGCACCAATTTCAACATCGTCTTCAATAGTTACGATGCCTATTTGTGGAATTTTTTCATATCCATCAGCAGCAGGCGCAAAGCCAAAGCCATCGGCACCTATAACGCAGCCTGAGTGTAAGGTGACACGATTACCAATTTTACAGTCGTGATAAACAGACACGTTGGGGTAGAATAAACAGTCATCGCCAACAATGGCACGCTCTTCAATCACCACGCCTGCGTATATTTGGCAACCTTCTCCTATCACGGCGTGTTCGCCAATATAGGCAAAGGGACCCACATAGCTACCTTCACCAATTGTTGCGCTTTCAGCTACACAAGCCAAGGGGTGAATACCTGTACGTTTTTGTATTGTAGACTGATACAAGGTCAGTAATCGAGCAATGGCTTCATAAGCATTTTCAACACGTATGAGTGTCGTCTTTACTTCCTTCTCAGGTTTAAAGTCTTTGTTAACGAGTACAATGCTCGATTGTGTATCATAAAGGTAATGAGCATAATGCGGATTGGCTAAAAATGATATAGCTCCCGTTACACCTTCTTCAATTTTGGCAAATGTCTTGACTGACGCATTTTCGTCTCCTTCAACAACACCTCCCAAATATTCGGCTATTTGTTTTGCTGAAAATTCCATTTATTTTAATTGAGTCGGACAACAGCAAGGCTTGTGTCGCGCATTGTCCGTATTTTATTATTAATAAATAATAGATGGGCGCATAGTGAACGCATATCTCTTCTTTTGTTCAAAACACCTATCTTAGGGGCAAATATCGTAAAAATATTCGATATATTGCATACTCCTTTCAAAAAAATAAGATTTAACGCTGCGTAAAGTGTGGAAAAATACCTGTGCCAAAGTCATTTGCTAAGTCATTTAAAAGCAGCCTTTCTCCTACTCTACATGGTTACTGACTATTTGGCACAATAAATCCCCCATAAGTGTGCTTTAGTACTTAATGGAAAATTTAATGAAGTTGCTTATAGTTCTGCTTGATAGAGCTTACCCGTTGGCGGAATTTCAGGTTAACGGGTTAACAAGTTGACAGGTTAACAAGTAAG
>URDV01000135.1 GCA_900546605.1 uncultured Prevotella sp. | reverse complement strand
GGGTAACAAGTAAGCATGTTACACACTACTTATTATATTAAAGTTTGGATGGTAAGAAGTTTTTAAGAACTAGACAAACTTGCTCGCTACCCCATTAAATTGTCAACTTGTTTACTTATTCCGCCAATGCGCCACTACAAGAATTACCCCATTGCCTTAAAGCAACTTTTTGCTCTTTGTAGCCACGAACTCTTTTAAGTAATAAGGTTCAAAGTAAGCAACATCCTCAAACTCCTCACGAGCCATTGCCATTTCAGCCAAAGGAACCATGTTCTTAGCACGAGGCACAATGCCTTTTATGAAGTGAGCATTAAGGTGCTTAATCACCTCGGCACACTTGTCGGCACCATTACCCATGAAGTAAATCGGATGTTGGTCAAGCTGATCCCTAAACGATGTTTCGTCAATCACCAAGGCCTGCGTAGGCAACACCTCATGCAAAGCACGATTATAAAGCGCACAATACACCTCCATACGGCGTGCATCAATCATGGGGCAAAGCAAGGCATCCTCTGGCAGCTCATCATGTCCGAGCAAGATAGGCACCGTCAGCAACTTGAGCGTAGGAACAGATAACAAGTGAGCATCACGTCCGTATGCCACACCTTTAGCCTCAGACACACCTATACGGAGTCCTGTATACGAACCTGGCCCCTTGCTGACTGCTACAGCATCAATAGGTATGGCATGACTATCGGCAAATGAAACAGTTTCCTTTACAAATCCTGCCAACACTTGCGCATGTGATGGGCCTTTTAGGTCAAGTTCTTCATGCAAGCATACTCCGTCTTGCGACAAAGCAACAGAGCATACATTGGTTGAAGTTTCAATATTTAGAATACAAGACATATTTCTTCTTCAATTTTCAATTGTTTGGGGTACAAACTTACATAAAACGATTGACAATAGGAGCACCTCTGTGTTATTTATTTTTATGTCGATTAGCGCGTCTTTGTCGTATTTCAGCCTTTTTCTTTGCTGAGCCCGAACCATGCAAACCTGTTATATAGGTTTTTTTCCGAGCCTTAGTCTTCACCTTTGTTTCATTTGTAGCCTTTTTAAGTTTGGCTCCCTTAAAAGTGATACCAGACATCATAGCCTGCGTTATTTCGTCATCAGAGGCTTTGCGGGTTACTTCCATTTAAATGATATATTTAATAACTCGTTGATGTAAATTACATCTTAACAGATGAACGAACAGGCAACGTATTATATGGTTACATCAGCTCATCCATCGGTTTTACATTTTAAGCAAGGTGATCAAAATTATTTTACATGTGAAAGCGCCCCATTCGGAGTCAAATATGCCTAATGATGAACTTTCACACGCAAAATAATTTTGAGTGCCCAATCCTTATTAATGATGGAACAAGCGAATGCCTGTAAAGGCCATTGTCATGCCGTATTTATCACAAGTTGCAATTACATGGTCATCGCGTACGCTACCACCTGCTTGTGCTACATACTGTACACCACTTTTGTGGGCACGCTCTATATTATCACCAAAGGGGAAGAACGCATCAGAGCCAAGTGCAACATGAGTGTTTTGAGCTATCCAAGCTTTCTTTTCCTCCATAGTGAGAACTTCTGGCTTTTCTGTAAAGAATTGCTGCCATACACCATCAGCCAACACATCGTCATGATCTTCTGATATGTAAATGTCGATTGTGTTATCACGATCGGCACGACGAATTTTCTCAACCCATGGCAAATTCATCACTTTAGGATGTTGACGCAACCACCATATATCAGCCTTATTCCCTGCCAAACGTGTACAATGAATACGGCTTTGCTGTCCTGCACCAATACCAATGGCCTGACCATCCTTAACATAGCATACTGAATTTGACTGTGTATACTTCAGAGTAATAAGCGCAATCTTTAAGTCACGCTTTGCCTCTTCAGTAAAGGTTTTGTTAATGGTGGGAATGTTTTCAAACAGATTATCTCCCGACAAATCAACCTCATTACGTCCTTGTTCAAAGGTAACGCCAAACACTTGCTTGTGTTCAATAGGAGCAGGACGATAGTTAACATCCATTTTAAGGATAACATAAGTACCCTTACGCTTTGAACGCAATATTTCAAGTGCCTCTTCTGTATAATCAGGTGCAATCACACCATCGCTCACCTCACGCTTAATAAGCAGAGCGGTAGCTTTGTCGCATGTGTCAGAGAGCGAGATAAAATCACCATATGATGACATACGATCTGCACCACGGGCACGCGCATAAGCTGTAGCTATGGGAGTGAGTGGTTCTGTTACATCGTCAACGAAATAAATTTTCTTCAGCGTGTCACTCATCGGAATGCCTACTGCAGCTCCTGCAGGTGACACATGCTTAAACGATGCAGCAGCAGGCAAACCTGTTGCAGCACGCAACTCGCGCACCAACTGCCAACCATTCAAGGCATCAAGGAAGTTAATGTAACCAGGACGTCCACCTAACACTTCAATAGGCAGTTCGCCCTCCTCCATGTAAATGCGGGCGGGCTTTTGGTTGGGGTTGCAACCATACTTAAGAGACAACTCTTTCATTTGTTTTTATATTGAGTTAAAGGTATTTTGCTTATTCATTCTCAAGAGAACAAAAATAAGATACTTTATTTTGCAAGTTAAATCAAGCCCTGCTTTGTCCACTCACTTATGAGGTTTTCAGCATCAGTCTGAGCTGTAGCTTCATCTACCTCATATTCCTGACAGAGCAATTGAGTTAGAGTGTCGGCATTAAATTCTTTATCAGCTACTTGTTGCCACAAATAGGCAGCACTCTCATTGAGAGCTATCATCTGATTAAAGTCTATATTTTCAATACCTGTTGCTATTACGACCTTCTCGCCGCAAATATCACGCAATTCAAATCCGGGTTTAAATTTCATATGTATATTAACTATTAAAAAGAATAGACATAATTGAGAGATACTCAAAAATTAATGCACGACAGGACAGCATGATGACAACATATAACATCTATAAGGTGTTCTATAAGTTAGTTTTTTATTGATGAGTATCCTTCTTGATTCAGCTTGACAACTTTTATTATTCTCACTCACACCCAATTGTATTTCAACAATCTGGTCTCGTGACAACAGTTAAACCTATTCAAGTTAATAATATAGAACACCCTGCGCCCATTCTACAATCACATCCTTCTATGTAGGACACAACAAGCATTGCTTTCACATAGCGCCTGCGCATTTATTTTTAAGAAACTAAGAGGAGTCACAATCTAAAAGGCTGTCGTCTATATATAGCCAATAATATGCGACGTAAAGGAGTCAACGTTAACCAAATAGATGAATAGATACGCCATTTTAAACTCGTCACCTGATCAGGTTTTTTACGCCCCTTACGATAAAAAGCTGTTGCCAACGCTATCACATCGGTATCAAGGCAATGTTCTACTCCTACCACATTACCATCACCCTTAAGAGTGAGTTGATTGTCGGTACGATCTATCACACGATGCAACACATAAAGTTGTGGAGCTATTTCAGCAAGCACAACGTCACCCTCTGAAATAGATTCAGGAACAACGGCCTTTACCTTTGCTATATCTCGCAAATTTTCAAGGAAGGGGCGCATACTATTTCCTTTTACGCGAAATGTTGCCGTATGACCTTGCTGCAAGGAACGTTTAATTTCGCCTATAAGCACTTCATTCGGCACTTCTACCACCCTACTTTTTTCCATCATATCATTAAACTTAATGCGCCTTTGTTATGTTTTGATAACTCAACAAAGCAGCCTCTTCATCTGCTCGACACTTTAAATAATAAGAGTGCACATGTGAAGCTATGTGCGACACAGTCTGCGTAATATAATTATACGATGGCTTATCCCACACCATTGTTGAACATGAAGAGAGTACAGAAGCAAATGTTTCGAGTACTGACTGCTGACTTATCACATTTTCAGAATTTTGCTCTAAGCGGAGGAATGACCCCACGGGCACTTGCATATTACGATAGCAAGGTGTTTTACCACTCCAAGGAGTGCCATACACTATTACCTCACCACTTGAGCTTACACGCACGGCTGGATTATCGTCATTCAGCAAATCCGAACCTTCAATATATTTACGCCAGAGCATAGAGTGCGTGCTTTTACCTGTTCCGCTCTTACCGAGGAACAAATAGCCAAAGCCACTATTCATGGTCACCGAAGCATGCATCAACACCACGCCATAATAGGCCGCGGCAAAAGCAAAAGCTATCATCATGGCATTACCCAATCCAAAACTTTGGTCAGCATAATCACCATAAAGTGAAACACTACACTCGCTAAAATCTGCATTGGTCAACATTGCACTTGACAGATGCCCATCAACAGAGCTGATGACAATTTTATACCCGCCCTCCTGCAAACGATAGACACCATGATTTGTACCCCCACAATCAAATTGCCCCATCTCCTCACCTATAGGATCAGGACTCACACCATTAGGAGTAATAGTAACATGTAATGCTATTTTTTCACCTTCAACATTTTTCCCCACATAAAATGGGGCATATGAGGGCAGCAATCGTTTTAATTCAGACGCATCATGAGATGTTATGGCGAAATGCAAGCCAGCCACCTTAAAGAACAACGTATCCATCCGATTCTCGCTATTTTTGTTCGCTTTCATTTTGCACGTTTTCATCCAATATTACAGTAGTCGATAAATCAAAATCTGTAATAGGCACTTCCATCAATCGAGTTGTTTTTTCTTTTTGCGCAATACGCTTAACCTTCAAATATTTCTTTTCAAGTTTATCACGTTTTGTACTGAAAAACAAAGCACAAGTATAGGGTTTACTATACTTTTCCTCCAAATAGCGTTTAAAAGCAGACACATAAAACGATCTATTATTCAAAAACTTTGTTTTACCATCTACAGACACCTGATTCAAGCGAGCCACAGACGAAAGATAAACTACTGAATCATTAAAACATATACCATAAGCAAAAGCATACATCGTAGTCTGCTTTTCATTACCAGCATGTAATTGTGCTACAGCCGAAAACGCTACGATAAGAGCTAATAACGCCTGCTTCATATATTTCTTCATACCTCTTGTCATATTTTTATTTATTGAACGTAGGCAAAGATACTCATTTTTTTTATTCGCGCAAAACATATCATTCACATTCTTATAGTAGGCCACTCTTGTGTTACATATAACACCCCATTGGCAATTTTCTTGATCAACGGGTAAACTTACTTACAGGTTTACAAGCTATAATACTAAATAGGTATTCAAAATTATTTTTACATTGAAAGCGCATTATCGGGATGCAGATGTTTTCTTCCTTCGAATATTTTTGCCCCCAGACAACGAAAGAACCGAAAGGAGGTATAGCGGTCCATGTGATTGAAAACGAAGGAAACATCTGCGCCCGATAATGTGTTTTCATTGTGAGAATAATATTTACCGATCATATAAAATAATTTTGAACACCTACATATTAGCCTCACAGCGAACACAAGCAAGTCGCCAATTAGCATATTAGCAGCATATCACATTAAAAACATCAAACAATTTGCAAAATATAATATTTTTCTATACTTTTGCAGAAAATAAGGAAGAAAGACGTAGCATTTTGAAACCTACTGCGCCACATGCATAACACAAAGGCTATTTTAGCCTAATTTGCTTATTGACAAATAACTTAATTATATTACAAAGCAAATTGGCGAATACGCATATTTGCTTATTATCAAACTATTGTGATGATTATTTCGACAAAGTCTTTAAGTAAATCAGTCTTAAATTAGCATACAAAACTAACAGACAAATGACTCATACTATCCCCCTCGACATGTTGCAAAGCGCAGGTATTGGAGCAGTAGCCTTATTATTAGGTATGTTCATGACACGCAAAATAAGTTGGCTTCAAAAATTTTGCATTCCTTCACCCGTGTCAGGCGGTATTATTTTTTCGCTCATCACTTTAGGCATCTACAAATTTTGTGACATTGAAGTGTCATTTGATGGCACATTAAAAGACGCCTTTATGTTAGCTTTTTTCACCTCTGTTGGTTTTCAGTCTAATCCCAAAGCTGTGCGTCAAGGAGGTAGTACATTGGCCAAATTACTCCTTTTATTAGTGCTCATCATTGTGTTAGATCGGAA
>URDV01000134.1 GCA_900546605.1 uncultured Prevotella sp. | reverse complement strand
CTAAACACCTTTAGAGTACGTAATACCTACTTAACTACTTAGTAATGGTAAGTAGGATGTTTTATTCAAACACTGAAACTTAGGTCACAAAAAAAGAACGCGCAAGAGGCTCATTTATTAATGAGCACTTGCGCGTTCAATTTTATAAAAATGGAAAATCAGAACAATCAGAATTACTTCGTGCGGTCAACATCCTTCAAGTTCGGGTTCTTTTCAACCTCAAGTACGGGGTAAGGCAAGTAAATGCTCTCGGCCCCCTTCCAAGTAGAGTTGGTAACGTCGACACTTTCCTTAGCTTTATATACTCTGCCATCAGCAGGGTCAACAATGTCTTGTTCGGCATTAGCTACGCGGAAGTCAAAGTTCTTTTTGAGTTCGTTCATGCGGAATTCGTCAGAACGACGAGTAACCATAGCTACCCAGTAACCAGCAACTTCCCAACCATGCTCAATGTAGCAAGCTTCGGCCAATTGGTCGGCTGTCATAGCATCAATGCTAACCGTTGTGCCATTGCTAAGCGTAACGTTGTAAGGATCGTTGCAAGCACGCTCGCGAACCTTCTTTAAGCACTCCTTAGCAAACGAGAGGTCGCTGGCACCACTGCGGGCAGCGCTTTCAGCATACCACAACAAGAGTTCAGAGTAACGAATAACGCGGTGACGATGATCGTTAACCATCCCCGTCCAGTTAGGTTTGGTGTAGTCATAAGGTGCAGCAATAGCATTGCCTTGCTCGTCGGCATTTACACTGAAGTTGCAGAACATGGGGTGATATTCAGGCACCACCTTGCTGCCATCTTCATTGAGTGCCCACCAATCAACAGTTTTGGTGATGCGATATGTGTTGACAGGGTCGTCTTGGAAGGTAATTTTGGGTGCATAAGTAGCATCCTTGCGCTTGCCTTCGGGGAAGCGTTTCCAGAAAGCAATTTCGCCCCAAGCATCACCCCAACCTTTATCGCCAAGGCTCTCAAAGCGGTCGCATGAGGTAAACTCTGAGTCATTGGTCCACCATGGCAGCGGACTGAAGTCGATGCCCAAAATGGTTTCTTTGTTATAGTTGTGACCCATTGAGTAAACGTGGCTCCAATCAGAATCAAGGTAGAAACCATATTCGCCGTTGTGGTCAATAACCTCCTTAGCCAAGCTGGCAGCTTGTGCATAGTACTCAGTTTTGTTGAGCGGATAGCCTGCCATTGACATGTAAACCGCACTCAATGCCGACTGAGCAGCTTGCTTAGTGACGTAGGCATCGATGCCATTGTGGTGAGCAGGCTCATCGGTGTAGCTGGTGGGCAGCACATCAATGGCCGCCTTCATGTCGGCTACAATGTAGTCGTACACCTGTGCAATGGTTGAAGGTGGCTGCTGGTTATACGCTGTAGAGTTGTTCTCAATGATGGGCAATGGACCATAAATGCGCACCAAGTAGTAGTAAGCAAATGCACGCCAAAAGCGAGCTTGACCTACTGCAGTTTTGGCTGTTGAAGCATAAGCCGTTGATTCATCCACCTTAATGTTGTTGATGATGTTGTTGGCGGCTTCAATGATTTTGTAGTTCTTTTCCCAAGCCTCGCGTACACCCTTGTTGTTGTTTGAGGCCGAGAAACCATCAATTTCGGCCACGGCTTGTTTGTTAGAACCAGGATTAGCCGTCATGTCGTCGCCTTGCCACTGGGGGTAAAGCATATTGGTGTAAATTTGCGACACGTTAACCTGTGTGTAGAGTGCGTAAACGGCACTATTCACGGCATCGGCACTGTTATAGTAAGTTTTGGGGTCGAGCTGTCCTTTCGGGTCTTCGGTAAGGAAGTCGCTGCATGATGCTGAGAGTAGCCCTGCTGCAAGCATACAGCCCAAAAATATATTCGATTTCATGATTTGTTTACTGTAATTGTGTGAGTAAAGGTTAGATTTTAGAATGTAGCTCTCACGCCAAAGGTGAAGGTACGTGGGTTAGGATATGTACCCATGTCGATGCCTGCGTTGGCATTGCCACCTTTTGAGTGGAATGAGTTACCTGCAGGGTCAATGCCTTTGTACTTGCTAATGGTAAAGAGGTTCTGACCAGAAACGCTGATGCGAATGTCGGCAAACTTGGTCATGCTCTTAGGCAAGGTGTAAGCCACACTGATGTTTTCAAGACGTACGTAGCTGGCATTCTCTAACCACTTGTCGCTATTGCCATACATCTTTGAACCTGAGTTGAAGGTTGGCATGTCAACTCCCACATTCTTGAAGTAGTCCTTGTCGGTTACAAACTTTGAAGCACCTGGAGTAGAGTTCATGGTGTAGCGCACCAAGTTCAAGCGTTTGCCACCAAAGGCAGAGTTAAAGAAGAAACTGAAATCCCAGTTTTTGTATGAGAGTGTGTTGTTCCAACCAATGGTTGCTTTGGGGTTAGCTGAACCTAACACCTGACGGTCGTCGCCTGAAGGGGTAGCTGTTTTGTTGCCATCCTTGTCATAGTACATGTCAACCCAGTTGCCAGCCTCATTCTTTTCAAGTCCTGCCCACTTGTAACCATAGAAGGTTCCAATGGCTTCGCCTTGCATAATAATGGTACAAGGATCAACAGAACCTGCGGCAGGTACATCACCATCAATGCTCTTGTTGAGTTTCACCACCTTATTCTTGTTGTGTGAAACACTGAGGGTTGAGGTCCACTGGAAGTCGCGTGACTGGAAGATGCGGCCTGTTACGCTTAGGTCAAAGCCCTTGTTCTCCACTTCGCCTGAGTTAATCCAATAGCCCATACCACCAATGATGTCGCTTGAGGTTTCGCGCAACAAAGCATCCGTAGTCTTTTTATAGTAATAGTCAAAGCCTACTGACAAGCGGTTCTCGAACAAGCCGAGGTCTACACCCAAGTCAAACTGGTGAACCTTTTCCCAAGTAAGGTCGGGAGTTTCAACACCATGAGGCCAGTAACCTGTGTACATGTTGTTAGTACCAAAGTCGAACGAGGTGCTTGACAGCATTACCATGGTAGAGTAGGGGAGAACATCTTGGTTACCAATAATACCATAGCTGGCACGAATCTTTAAGTTGCTTAGGTTCTTAAAGTTCTTCATGAACTCCTCTTGGCTCACTGTCCAAGCAGCAGCTAATGATGGGAAGTAGCCCCACTTTTTCTTTTGGAAACGGCTTGAACCATCGGCACGGAACGTACCAGTGAGCATGTACTTGTCTTTGTAGTTGTACATAACACGTGCTACGCCTGACAACAAGGCCCACTTTTGGTAGCTGTTAGCCACCTTCTTTGACTTAGCATTGTCAAGGTTCCAATAACCTACGCTCTCGTTGGTGAGGCTTGAACCATTAACCGACAATGTGCGGCGCTCGTAGCTGGTAGCTTCCCACACACCTGTTGCAGTGAGAGCGTGTCCGTTCCAATTGTGGTTATAAGTAAGGTTGTTAGTGGTTTGCAACAACATTTGGTAAGTGTCGGAGTTGCTGGCGCTGCTCTGACCTTGTGGGTTTACCTTAGCTGTTGTAAAGCTATAATTCTTTGAGTCCTTATAGTCTAAACCATTGGTAGTGGTGAAGGTCAAGCCATCGATGATGTTAAACTTCAAGTCGACGTGACCATTGGCTACATCGCGCATGTGGTCGTTTTGGTTCTCCTTAAGTGCACCATAGGGGTTGGCCTGTGACACTACGTTGTAGGGGTCGCGTGAATAGTTGCCGTTTGAGTCGGTCATATTCATGGTGGGTGAGAAGTTCAACCCATTCCAAATGGGGTTGTCTTGGTTTTGATAGAAACCACCACCCTTGCCTTGTCCGCGTGATAAGTTAACATCGGCTGTTAATTCGAGCCACTTAAATAGTTTAGAGTGTACGTTGGCCTTAACGGCATAACGCTTGAACTGCGTGTTGTAAATAACACCCTTGTGGTTCATGTAGTTGCCCGAAACGTAGAACTGCGTGTCTTCGTTACCCTTTGAAATGGCCAATTTATAGTTTTGTGTAATACCTGTTTGCAGCAACTTATCCATCCAGTCAATACCTGGATTGGTGCCGTTAAGGTAGTCGGCCATGCTCTCGGCTGAGGCTAAACCATTGTTAACAAGGGCTTGTGCATACTCTTGCGTACCTAATTTTTCGGGAATATGGTAGGCATTGCTCACACCTACTGAGGCATCGAACACCACTTGAGTTTGTCCTGCCTTGCCCGACTTGGTTTGTACCAATACAACACCATTGGCACCACGTGAACCATAAATGGCGGTTGACGAAGCATCCTTTAGCACTTGCAAACTTTGAATGTCTTCAGGGTTAATGCCCTCAAGTCCGCTTTCGCGTACAATACCATCTACTACGTAAAGTGGTTCGTTGCTCTTGTTAATAGAACTGCTACCACGCACACGAATTTTGATGTCACCGCCAGGGGTACCATCAGACATTACTTGCACACCAGCCACACGGCCTTGCAAAGCGTCAGAAACTTGTGTAATGGGTTGGTCCTTAAACGACTTGTTGTCCATAACAGCTACCGAACCTGCCAAGTCGGCCTTGCGCACGGTGCCGTAACCAATTACTACAGCTTCATTAAGAGTGTTGTCAATAGCTTCAAGTTCAACATTCATGGTTGAACCCGTTACTTTCTTTTCAATACGTTTGTAGCCAATATAAGAATAAACCAACGTCTGGCCTGCGTTGGCTTTGATGGTGTATCGACCGTTAGGGTCAGTGGTAGCACGTGTCTTAGTGCCTTTCACTACAATGGTTACGCCTACAAGGGCTTCGCCAGTATTGTCGGTGATGCGGCCGCTAACTGTGCCTTTTGTCTGGTTTATTGAAGTGGGTTCGCTCACTTGGTTAGGCTGTGCGGCGTAGGCTGCATTAATGCTACTCATGGCCATTAGCACGCCCAATGAAAGCGGTAAGACGTTTCTCAAACGCTTAAACCATATCGGGGCTTGAGTGGCACCACCGATTGTTATGTTAGGCTTCATACGCTAAGAGTGTATTAGACTTTTTTGTTAGTAAAAATTGTAATTTGCGGTGCAAATATAATGCTGACATATCAAATGGGCAAACTAATATGAAATAATTTTATATAATTTAAAGTTTATGTGTTAAAGAGCATATTTTGAAAGGTTGGAATGCTTGCATTGCATTAACTTTGCGCGTTATTGAGGATGTAGGGGGTGTTGACAATCATATTATGGGGGGTGTTCTATCAATTAGTCTTTATTGTTGAACCTCCTTTTTGATTTAGCACCAGCTAATTTATCCCCATCCATCTCCCCTTATAGCGAAGATCTTCTGTTCTGAAATGTATGGTGTGTGACCTTTGTTGTTAAGTAGGTGTTTAAAATTAGTATATATAATCATGTTTAGAATGAGTCGATATGCCTTGGCGCACTCTTTCGCCCAGAAATATAGGTCTCATCGGTCACGTAGCCCGCTACGCTCCCTCTTCAACCTCTGTTTCTGAACGAAATATTGCACCCATTCATATCAACTAATTTTAAACACCTACTTATAGGGAAATGCATCGTTTGATTAGGGTGATGGTTGTAAAGTGTAAAAAAACAAACATTTAATTATGTCATTAGCAAAATACGAGAGTGAAGTAAAAATAGTGCCACAGAGTCAGTCAGTGGTGTATAGTCGTTTTGACGACTTGAATAGTTTGTCAGCCATTAAGGATCGTTTAAGCGACCCAACGGTGCAGCAAAAGTTGAGCGAGCAGGTGCCTGCTGATAAGTTAGACGAATTGCGCAAGTATGCACAAGGCTTAAGTTTTGAAGCCGATGCCATACATATTGCTTCGCCCATGGGTAACATTACGCTGCGTGTGGTAGAGCGTGAAGCACCTAAGTGCATTAAGTTTGCCTCAGAGGGTTCACCCGTGCAGTTGTATGTGTGGATTCAGTTGTTGCCACATGGTGCTTACGAGAGCAAACTGCGTGTTACGGTAGGTGCCGAGGTTAACTTCTTTATGAAAGGCATGGTGGCCAAACCTTTACAGCAAGCCGCTGATGGCTTGGCTAATATGTTGAGCGCTTTGCGATGATGTAAATGACGTGCTTATCAAACGAACTCCCCATTCATGGTCCTTTCATGAATGGGGAGTTCGTTCTTTTTTTTGATGGGTAAGTTAGGGGTAACTTGAGTCAGTCTACTAAAAGCTAACTTTACCCGTTGGCGGAATTTCAGGTTAACGGGTTAACAAGTTGACAGGTTAAC